>NZ_JBHYIK010000001.1:0-70633 GCF_042739735.1 Amycolatopsis sp. NPDC059027
TCCCAAAACCGCACCCGCACACCCCGCGGCAACACCACATTCGGCATCACAACCTCCGACCACAACCGGTGTTGCAACCACCCCATGAACCCGAGGGACATTGGCGACATTGAACGTCCTCAATGGGTCATTCGCGACATCACCCAGCCCGGCACGGATTCAGCTCACAGCGTGACCGCGCGCCGGTAGCGCAGCAGGACGGCCTTCCCGTCGAAGACGCGGGATTCCGTGAGTTCGAGGCCGAACCTGTCCGGGCGGCCGGGAAAGGCGTGCTTCCCGCCGCCGAGCACGACGGGGTGCACGACGATCAGGTACTCGTCGATCAGGCCGCGCTCGGTGAGCGCGGTGGCCAGTTCCGCGCCGCCCATGAGCAGGATGTCCTTGCCCGGTTCCCGTTTCAGCGCGGCGGTTTCCTCGCCGAGGTCGCCGCCGAGGACGCGGGTGTTCCAGCCGGCCTCGGTCAGCGTGCGGGAGAAGACGACCTTCGGGGTCGCACGCCAGACCGGGGCGAAGGCCAGGTCGTGCGGGTGGTCCGAATGCGATTCGGCCTCGGGCCAGTACCCCGCCATCATCTCCCACACCCGGCGGCCGTAGGCGAACGTGCCGCTGCGACCGGTCAGCGCCTGGGAGTAGGCGGACAGCTCCGGGCCCATGACCGGCCAGTCGAACTCGCCGCCCGGGCCCTCGACGTAGCCGTCGAGGGAGGTGTGGACCAGGTAGACGATCTCGCGCATGGGGTGCTCCTCGGTTTCGGTGAAGGGGTCCTTCACCGGATAGTCGGAGCACCCCGCGCGACCTTGACGTCCTCGCCGGAAGTTTTTTCGCGGCGGGGGTCAGTACTCGTTGTGGCGGCGCCACCAGGAGCTGGGCGCGTCCGTGCCGGGGCTGTTCTCCTCCCAGTCCTCCTGCCGCCCGAACGGGGTGAGGTCCAGATAGCGCAGGGTGCCGACCAGCTGATCGCCGCCGCGGCCGGTGGTGAAGTAGGTGCGGAAGACATCGTCGCCGTCCCGCAGGAACACGCTGATTCCGAAGCCGCCGCCGACACCGCTGTCGGCGGTGAACTCGCTGCCATGCGCGGAGACCCAGGGGACCGTCCAGCCCATCCGTGCCTTGTAGCGCTCGATCTCCGCCAGCGTCGCCGGCGCGACGACGGTGAGGGTGACGTCGCGGGCATGCAGATGCGCGAGGTGTCCGATGTTGTCGACCACCAGCGAACAGCCGGGGCAGCCCACCTCGTCACCGGGGTGCAGCATGAAGTGGTACACGATCAGCTGACGGTGTCCCTCGAACAGGTCGAGCAGGCTCTTCGGCCCGGCCGGTGTGTCGAACTCGTACTTCGCGTCGAAGCGCACCATCGGCAGCCCGCGCCGCTCGGCGGCCAGCGCGTCCTGCGCCTTGGTGAGCTCCTTTTCCTTGACCAGCAAGGTGTCTCGGGCCGTCTGCCACTCCTCGGGCGAGACGATCTTCGGCAGCGTCATGATTTCTCCTTCACGTCAGGTGGTGCACGAGGTCGTCGAACGCTTCCGACCAGCCGCCGTGGTGGCCGTCGCGCTCGGCGACGGTCGGGAAGCCGGTCTGGTGGAACGTCATCTCGGTCTTGCCGCCGAGATCGGCGAAGTGGATGGTGACCAGGGTCTGTTCGCGCATGTCGCCTTCGGTGTCCCAGGTGAAGGTGAACACCAGCCGCTCCGGCGCGGAGATCTCCCGGTAGGTGCCGTGCATCCAGTGCTCGTCGTCGCCCGCCTCGTCGCGGATGCAGGCACGCCAGGCGCCCTCGGGACGCGGATCGAGCGTGACCGCCGGGGCGGTGTAACCCTTCGGGCCGAGCCACGCGGCGAGCTGGTCGGGGTCGGTCCAGGCGGCGAACACCAGCTCCCGCGGCGCGTCGAACACCCGGGTGATGGTCAGTTCGTGGTCAGGCATCCCGGTTTCCTTCCTGTGCTTCGCGGAGCCGGCGCAGGTGCTCGTCGAGCTGGTCGAACGAGCCTTCCCAGAACCGCCGGTAGTGGCCGACCCAGTCCGCGACGTCGGCGAGCGGCGCCGCCTCCAGCCGGCACGGGCGCCACTGCCGGGTGCGCCCGCGGCTGATGAGCCCGGCGTTTTCCAGCACCTTGAGGTGTTTCGACACCGCCTGGAGGCTCACCTCGAACGGCGCGGCCAGTTCGTTGACCGTCGCCTCGCCCGCGGAGAGCCGCGCGAGGATGGCGCGCCGGGTCGGGTCGGCGAGCGCGGCGAAGGTGGCGCTGAGCTGATCAGTGGACATGAGGTCTCAATCGATCGGTTAATTAACCTATGGGTTGAATATAGCCGCGAGCTGGGACTTGTCAACCCGTCGTGTCGTCCTATGAGAGCCGGGTCACGGCCTCTAGGGTTTCCAATAGTAGGAAGTCCAAGTATTTTGGAGGGATGAGCAGCGACCTGTACCGCCCCGCGAACCCCGTCCGGTTCGTCACCGCGTCGAGCCTGTTCGACGGGCACGACGCGTCGATCAACATCATGCGGCGGATCCTGCAGTCGCAGGGCGCGGAGGTGGTGCACCTCGGGCACAACCGCTCGGTCGACGAGGTGGCCACCGCCGCCATCGCCGAGGACGTACAGGGTGTCGCCATCTCCGCCTACCAGGGCGGGCACGTCGAGTACTTCTCCTACCTGGTGGAGTTGCTCGCCGAGCGCGGCGCGGGGCACATCAAGGTTTTCGGGGGCGGGGGAGGCGTCATCGTCCCCGCCGAGATCGAGCTGCTGCACTCCCGCGGTGTCGCGCGGATCTTCTCGCCGGAGGACGGCTACCGCCTCGGCCTGCCGGGCATGATCAACACGATGATCGAGGCCTGTGACGTCGACCTGGCCGCGCGGCCGCCGTCCTCGATCGACGAGTTCCTCTCCGGTGACATGCCTTCGCTCGCCCGCGTGCTCACCCAGTTGCAGGCCGGGACGCTGGCCCCGGACTGGCTGGACGCGATCACCGAGACGGCGAAGAAGCGCACGGCCCCCGTCCTCGGCATCACCGGCACCGGCGGGTCGGGCAAGTCCTCGCTCACCGACGAGCTGATCCGCCGTTTCCGGCTCGACCAGGAGGACAAGCTGCGGATCGCGGTCCTCGCGGTCGACCCGACGCGCCGCCGCGGCGGGGGCGCGCTGCTCGGTGACCGGATCCGGATGAACTGCCTCGATGGCTCGCCGGTGTATTTCCGTTCGCTGGCCACGCGGGGCAGCAGCGGCGAGATTCCCGCCGGGCTGAGCGAATCCGTCCTGGCGTGCAAGGCCGCCGGATACGACCTGGTGATCGTCGAGACGCCGGGTATCGGCCAGGGCGACGCCGGGATCGTCGACTACGTGGACGAATCGCTGTACGTGATGACGCCGGAGTTCGGTGCTGCGTCGCAGCTGGAGAAGATCGACATGCTCGACTTCGCCGACGTCGTCGCGATCAACAAGTTCGAGCGCCGGGGAGCCGAGGACGCGCGCCGCGACGTCGCGCGTCAGCTCGTCCGCAACCGGGAAGCGTTCCACTCCGACCCCGCTGACATGCCGGTTTTCGGGACCAGTGCGGCGAAGTTCAACGACGACGGCGTCACCGCGCTCTACCAGCATCTGCGCGACTCGCTCGCCGAGCGCGGGCTTTCGGTGTCCGCCGGGGTGCTCCCGAAGGTCGAGGGCAAGGTGTCCACGGACGCCAGCACGGTCATCCCCGGGAACCGCGCGCGGTACCTGGCCGAGATCGCCGAGACCGTCCGCGGCTACCACGCGAAGACCGAAGAACAGGTCGCCGCGCTGCGCAAGCGGGATCACCTCGCCGCGGCGCGGGAGGCGCTGCTGGGCGCCGACGCCTCGACCGACGCGCTCGACGGGCTGCTCGCCGCTGCGGAGTCCGATGTGGACGGTGAGTCGACAAACCTGCTCGCCCGCTTCCGCGAGCTGGCCAAGGCCTACCGCGAAGACGAGTTCGTGGTGAAGATCCGGGACAAGGAGCTGCGTACCGCGCTGTGGCGGGATACGTTGTCCGGCAACAGGATCCCGCGTGTCGCGCTCCCTCGCTACACCGACCCCGGCGAGCTGCTCTCGTTCCTGCGCCGGGAGCA
The DNA here is from genome assembly GCF_042739735.1 of Amycolatopsis sp. NPDC059027. Classification (NCBI taxonomy): domain Bacteria; kingdom Bacillati; phylum Actinomycetota; class Actinomycetes; order Pseudonocardiales; family Pseudonocardiaceae; genus Amycolatopsis; species Amycolatopsis sp. NPDC059027. The sequence continues at coordinate 4,080 of NZ_JBHYIK010000001.1, forward strand.
CCTGCCGGGTTACTTCCCTTACACCGCGGGCGTTTTCCCGTTCAAGCGGGACGGCGAGGACCCGGCGCGGATGTTCGCGGGCGAGGGCGACGCGTTCCGCACGAACCAGCGGTTCAAGCTGCTTTCGTCGGATTCCGAGGCGAAGCGGCTCTCAACGGCGTTCGACTCGGTCACGTTGTACGGGCACGACCCGCACACCCGGCCCGACATCTACGGCAAGGTCGGCACCTCGGGCGTGTCCATCGCGACGCTGGAGGACATGAAGGCGCTCTACGACGGGTTCGACCTGACCGCGCCGAACACCTCGGTGTCGATGACGATCAACGGCCCGGCGCCGACGATCCTGGCGTTCTTCCTCAACACCGCGATCGACCAGCGGGTCGAGGCGTTCCGTGCCGAGCACGGCCGCGAGCCGAACGCCGAGGAGGCCGCGGAACTGCGGGAGTGGGCGCTGCGCAACGTGCGCGGCACCGTGCAGGCCGACATCCTCAAGGAGGACCAGGGCCAGAACACCTGCATCTTCTCCACCGAGTTCTCCCTGCGGATGATGGCCGACATCCAGGAGTGGTTCATCGAGCACGGGGTGCGCAACTTCTACTCGGTGTCGATCTCGGGCTATCACATCGCCGAGGCCGGGGCGAACCCGATCTCGCAGCTGGCGTTCACGCTGTCCAACGGCTTCACCTACGTCGAGTCGTATCTCGCGCGAGGGATGGACATCGACGACTTCGCGCCGAACCTGTCGTTCTTCTTCTCCAACGGGATGGACGCCGAATACTCGGTGCTGGGCCGGGTCGCGCGGCGGATCTGGGCCGTGGCGATGCGGGAGCGGTACGGCGCGAACGAGCGCTCGCAGAAGCTCAAGTACCACGTACAGACCTCCGGGCGCTCGCTGCACGCGCAGGAGATGAGCTTCAACGACATCCGCACCACGCTGCAGGCCCTGTGTGCCCTCTACGACAACGCGAACTCCTTGCACACCAACGCTTTCGACGAAGCGATCACGACGCCATCGGAGTCGTCGGTCCGGCGCGCGATGGCCATCCAGATGATCATCAACAAGGAATGGGGCCTGTCGAAGAACGAGAACCCGCTGCAGGGCTCGTTCATCATCGACGAGCTGACCGACCTCGTCGAGGAGGCCGTGCTGCTGGAGTTCGACCGGATCTCCGAACGCGGCGGCGTGCTCGGCGCGATGGAAACCGGTTACCAGCGCGGCAAGATCCAGGACGAATCGATCCTCTACGAGCGCAAGAAGCACGACGGCTCATTGCCGATCATCGGCGTCAACACGTTCCGCAACCCGCACGAGGGCGAGGACGACGTCGAGGTCGAACTGGCACGGGCGACCGAGGACGAGAAGCGCTCGCAACTGTCGCGTTTGGACGATTTCCAGAGCAGGCACCGCGAGGAGGCCCAGCAGGCGCTGAAGGCGCTGCGCGAGGCGGCCACCCGCGGCGGTAACCTGTTCGGGGTACTGATGGATGCCGCGCGGGTGTGCTCGCTGGGTCAGATCACCGAAGCGTTCTTCGAGGTCGGCGGGCAGTACCGCCGCAACGTCTGACGCCTCAGACGGCTTTCGCCGCGAACGCGTCGACTCCGGTGAGTTCCGCCGACAGCGTCCACAGGCGCGCAGCCTCGCCGGGGTCGGTCGCGTGTGCGCGGACGCCGTCGACCATGTCGGAGCGGTCGGTTGGTTCGGCGACGTCGCAGTCCTCGCAGTAGACGCCGCCGAGCCCGGCCAGCTGCGGGGACGTCGCCGCCCACACCTGGGTCGCGGCCCCTTGCTCCGGGGTCTTGAACGACGGGTCGATGACGGTGCCGTGTTCGTCCATCCAGCCGTTGCCGATCATCTCCGCGGTGTCGAGATGCCGGGTCAGCGGGGTGAGGATCTTGCCGGGGTGCAGGGAAAACGCCCGCACGCCAATGCTTTTCGCCAGCGTGTCGAGGTGGAGGGCGAACAGCGCGTTGGCGGTTTTCGCCTGGCCGTAGGCGAGGAACCGGTCGTAGCCGGTGGTGAACTGGACGTCGTCCCAGCGGATCCCGCTGAGCTGGTGGCCCGCCGAGGACACCACGACCACGCGCGTGCCGTCGTGGGCGAGTGCGGGCCAGAGCCGGTTGACGAGCGCGAAGTGGCCGAGGTGGTTGGTCGCGAACTGCGCCTCCCAGCCAGGGCCGACCCGGGTCTCAGGGCAGGCCATGATCCCGGCGCCCGCGATGAGGATGTCGATTTTCCGTTCGGTGGCGAGAAAACGCTCCGCGAAGGCGCGGACACTGTCGAGATCACCGAGGTCGAGTTCGCCGACCTCGACGCCGTCGAGCGCCTCGCGGGCGGCGGGCGGCCGGCGTGCCGGGACGATGACCTCGGCGCCCGCCTTGGCGAGTGCGCGCGTCGTTTCGAGGCCGATACCCGAGTAACCGCCGGTGACGAGCGCGAGCTTGCCGGAAAGGCCGATGCCCGCCAGGACGTCGTCCGCGGTGCTGCGGGCGCCGAAGCCCGAGCCGATCTTGTGCTGTGTGGTCACGGGGCGACGCTACGAGCTGGAGCGCGCTCCAGCGCAAGGGTTCCGGGGGAGAGCCCTACCACGGAGAGGGTGGCCGACCGGTGTGTGCGGCGGGCCTGGCGTTCGTAGCGTGCGGAGCCATGACTTCCTTACATCGCTGGGGTGCCGCGCTTGTCGCGGGTGTCGTCGCCTGCGCCCTCGTCGCGGGACCGGGATCGGGATCGGCTGAGGCACAGGAGAGAGGACGGCTCGCCGACGTCGTGCCGCTGCGCACCGTGAGCGCGGCGGACGTGGCGGGGGAGCTCGCCGCGACCGGTTTCGACGCCGGAGAAGTGCGGTATGGCGTGCGGGCCTTCCGGCTGGAGTACCGGACGGTGGACGCGCGGAACCGGCCGGCCACGGCGAGCGGGCTGCTGATGGTTCCCGAGGGAGGATCCGGCACACTGTCCACTGTGGTCACCGAACACGGGACAACCAGCTACCGCGGTGACGCGCCTTCCATACGTGCCAAGGACTTCGCGACGTCGCCCGCGCTGACCTACGCGTCGGCGGGCTTCGCCACGGTCGCGCCCGACTACCTCGGGCTGGGCACCGGGCCCGGCTTCCACCCGTGGATGGACGTTCCGTCCGAGACCACCGCGTCACTGGACATGCTGCGTGCCACACGGGAGTTCCTCGGGCACCGGATGGGCCGGGACGTGCTGGTCGCCGGGTTCTCCCAGGGCGCGTCGGCGGCGCTGGGCCTGGCGCGGGCGCTGGACGGGCACGCGGACCCGCGGTTCCGGCTGCGCGCGCTGGCCCCGATCAGCGGCGGCTACGCCTTCCGGGACGCGGAAATCCCCGCACTGCTGGCCGGTGAACTCGAAACGAAGTCGAGTGCGTTGTACGCGGCGTACCTGCTCGTCTCGTGGAACCGGTTGCACCACCTCTACCGTTCGCCGTCGGAGATCTTCCGCGCTCCCTACGACAGGACGATCGAGGAACTCTTCGACGGGAACCACACCGGCAAGCAGCTCATGGCGGGCACCCCCGGCACCCTCGGGGAGCTGATCACTCCGGCCGGGATCGACCTCCTGCGGCACCCCTCGCCCCGGTTCGCCGCGGCGTTGCGCGTCGCCGACGGCGTGTGCACCGGCTGGAAGCCGGGCGCGCCGATGCGGCTGTACGTGATGGACGGTGACGACCAGGCCGCCACCGCCAACACCGATCGCTGCGTCGCGGGCTTCGCCGGCGCCGGGGTTCGTCCGGAGGTCGTGCGGTTGCCGCACTCTGTCTACAATGGATCGACGCATCTCGCGTCGAACGTGACCGCCACCGGCGAAATCGTCCGCTGGTTCCTGCGCGAAGCCGCCTAGGGGAGGACGGCGGTCAGCTGCCACACGGGCACCTGGATCCGGCCGCGCTCGTCGACGTCGAACTCGGCGAGCGCGGCTTGGTCGATCTCGCGTTCCGGTTCGACGGCCTGGATCATGGCCACCATGCTGTCCCTCGTCATCGAGGTGGTGTACACGGCCTTTTCGAGCCGGGTGATCGTCCAGTCCTTCCCGACCTTTTCGCGCAGATCGCGTTCGCTGATCAGGAACGGGACCGGGAAGCTTTCGGGGAGCCCCTCGGGAAAGCAGAAGATGTGCAGGCGGGCGCCGGGCTTCGCGGCGCGGGTGAGCGCGTCGACGTAGGCGCGTCGTGCTTCCTCGTCGAGGCAGTGGTAGAGCGCGCTGTCGACCACGGTGTCGAAGCGGTTCTCGAACCCGTCGAGGCGGGTCGCGTCGGCCTCGGCGAACTCGACCTCGACGCCTTGGGCCGCGGCGCGCTCGCGAGCCTGGCGAAGCGCGGTGACGGACCCGTCCACGCCGGTGACGCGGTGCCCGCGTGAGGCGAGGAAGATCGCGTTGTCGCCGAGGCCGCATCCGACATCGAGGACGTCCTCGCCGATTTCCCCCGCGCTCTCGACTGCCACCAGCGCCGGCTGCGGCGCGCCGATGTCCCACGGCATGACGGGCCCGACGCCCGTTTTTCCTTGGTACAGCTGCTCGAAGTCGACGTCGTCGAGATCGATCCCCGGATCGGTCATCGCATCCTCCCAAGTTATTCAACGCCCGATGAGTTCCATCATGCTGCCGATCTTGGTGAGGTGTCAACACACCCGCGGGAATATCGGGGGCGCCGGGCGAGTAGTTGACTGACATGGACTTCGGTATTGGGACTTTTGTGACCGACGAAGGAATCCGGCCCGACGTGCTGGGCGGGGCGGTGGAGGAGCGGGGGTTCACGGCGTTGTCGCTGGCCGAGCACTCGCACATCCCGGCCAGCCGCGAGACGCCCTATCCCGCCGGCGGCGAGCTGCCGCGGGTCTACTACCGCACGCTCGACCCGTTCCTCGCGCTGAGCGCGGCCGCCGTGGCCACGAAGACCCTCCGGCTCGGCACCGGGATCACGCTGCTGATCCAGCGTGACCTCATCCACACCGCGAAGGAGGTCGCCACGCTCGACCTGCTGTCGGGCGGGCGGTTCGACTTCGGCGTCGGGGTCGGCTGGAACAAGGAGGAAATGCGCAACCACGGTACCGACCCGGCCACCCGCGGCGCGCTGATGAACGAGCAGCTGGCCGCGCTCAAGGAGATCTGGGCCAAGGACGAGGCCGAGTTCCACGGCAAGCACATCGACTTCGACCCGATCTTCTCGTGGCCGAAGCCGGTGGCGAAGCCGCATCCGCCGATCTTCGTCGGCGGCGCGAGCAAGGCGGCGTTGAACAGGCTGGTCGCGCACGGCGACGGCTGGTTGCCCACGCCGGGGGCGTCGCCCGAGGAACTGCACCGCGTCCGGAAGTGGCTGGCCGAGCAGGGCCGCACCGGCGTCCCGTTCGTGGTGTGGGGCTCGCCCGCCGAGCAGGCGGTGATCGACGGCTACGCCGAGGGTGGCGTCGATCAGGTGAACCTGATGTTGCCGACCCTGCCGGAGAGCGAGACGCTGCGGAAGTTGGACGAACTGGCCGCGTTCGCGCAGGCCAACCGCTGAAGGGTTTGATGACCTCGTGAGTGACGTACAAATCGGCCTGGCCGCGGCGCTGGAGCAGTTCTCGCCGCGGGAGTCGATCCGGCTGGCGGCGCTGGCCGAACAGCACGGGTTCTCCGGTCAGATGGCGGCGGACCACTTCCAGCCGTGGGTCCCTCAGCAGGGTGAAGCTTCGTTCGTGTGGAGCGTGCTCGCCTCGCTGGCGGAGAACACCACCGGCGACCTCGGCCCCGGCGTGACCTGCCCGTCGTTCCGGCTGCACCCGGCGATGGTCGCGCAGGCGGCGGCGACGCTGGAGGCGACCTACCCGGGCCGCACCTGGCTCGGGATCGGCTCCGGCGAAGCGCTCAACGAGCACATCATCGGCGGCTACTGGCCCGAGGCGCCCGAACGGGTCCGGCGGATGTTCGAGGCGCTGGAGATCATCCGGAAACTGTTCGGCGGCAAGGACGTCAAGCATTCGGGGGAGTTCTTCAAGCTGCACACCACGCGGCTGTGGACGCTGCCCGACGCGCCGCCGCCGATCTACATCGCGTCGGCGGGCCCGTACACCTCGCGCAAGACCGGCGAGCTGGCCGACGGGCTGATCACGCCCGGCGCGTCGCTGGAGAAACTCGGCGGGATCCTGGACAACTTCAACCAGGGCGCGAAGAAGGCGGGCAAGGATCCGGACGCGATGCCGAAGCTGCTGCAGGTGCACCTGTCCTGGGCCGAGGACGACGAGACGGCGTGGGCGAACGCGCTGGACCAGTGGCCCAACGGTGGCATGAAGTTCCCGAAGGCCGACATCCGCTCGCCGTTCGACTTCGCGCAGATGGCGAAGCTCGTGCGGCGGGAGGACTTCGAGGGCCGCATGGTCGTTTCGTCCGATCCGGACGTGCACCGCGCGGCACTGCAGAAGTATGTGGACGCCGGGTTCACCCGGATCTACGTCCACAACGTGGGACGCAACCAGGACGCGTTCATCGAGACCTTCGGGCGCGACGTCCTGCCGAAGCTCACCGCGTGAGCTGAAGGGGACTTTCCTCTCGTTACATGTGAGGAAAGTCCCCTTCATCGCATGAGACGCGACGAACGTCCCCTTCAGCACACGGGGCGCTACTTGTCCAGCAGCAGGTGCACCGAGAGTTCGACGCGGTGCGCGACGTCGGCGGCCGACGCGCGGCGGGTCACCCAGGCGACCAGGTTCGCCATCCAGACGTCCGCGATGACGTGGAAGATGTCGCGGTCGGCCTCGGTCGGGTCGGTGATGCCCATCGCCTTGGCGAACATGTTCTCCATGAGCCGCCCGACCTGTTCGACCTCGGCCGCGGCGGAGGTGTCGGCGAACATAAACGCGCGCACCATGGCCTCGGTCAGGTGCGGATCGCGCTGCATGAGCCGGGTGTTGCGGCCGAGCACGAACATCAGCCGCTCGGCCGGGGTGTCGCCGGGGATGGCCGACCGCTCGAGCTTCTCCTGCGCCCGTTCGAACTCCCTGGCCAGCCCGGACACCAGCAGGTGGATCTTGGACGGGAAGTACCGGTACAGCGTGCCCAGCGCGACGTCGGCCTTCTCCGCGACGGCCCGCATCTGGACCGCGTCGTAACCGCCCTTGGCCGCGAGCGCCAGCGTCGCGTCGATGATCCGGCGCCGCCGGTCCCGCTGGGCGGCCGAGCCCAGTTCCTCGGTCCCCGCGCCGCTCAGCCCGTTGCCGCGCCCCTTCGCGGCCACCGGCGCCTTCGCCTTTCCTGGCATGGGCCCCTCTCCCGTCCCCAAAGCTGGCTTCGGAACTTGTTCCAGTTCCCGACGTAGCGTACCTGTCCTGGCGGACTCCGCGCCGATCGACCCACTGGCCGAAAAACTGTAACACGTTCTACACTCGCGAGTAGTCCGAGCCGGTACCCGTGGGTACCCGCTGGTCCTACCGCGAGGAGGTCGCCGATGCCGGTCGCGCTGACGGAGGAACAGGCCGCGCTGGCCGCCGCCATCCACGACTGGGCGGCCGCGCGCCATCCGGTGGAGGCCGTCCGCGCCGCCGAAAGCACGTGCGGCGGGGCGCTCCCGCCGGGGTTCGCCGAGATCGGGCTGTTCGGCGTGGCGCTTCCGGAGGACGTCGGCGGCGCGGACGGCACGGTGGCCGATCTCGCCGCCGGGCTCGCCGCGTCCGCCGAAGCGCTGGTCCCCGGGCCGGTGCTCGGCACCGCGCTCGCCGCGCTGCTGCTCGCCCGCGATCCGGATCGCCCGTCCGCCAAGGAGATCCTGCCCGCGCTGGCCGACGGGACCGCGCAGGCCGCGGTCGTGATGGACGTGTCGTTCGCCACTTCGGGTGACAGGCTGGTCCTCGACGGCGAGAGCGGTCCGGTGCTCGACGCGCACCCGGCGTCCTGGCTGCTGGTGCCCTGCGACGGCGGGTACGTCCCGCTCGCGCCGGGAACGCCGGGGGTGACCGTGGAACCGTTGGCGCCGTTCGACTTCTCCCGGCCGCTCGGCCGCGTCCGGCTCAGCGGCGTCGAGGTCGTGGCCGACGCCGTGCTGGCACTGTCCGATGTGGACGATCTCGCCGCGACACTGGGCGTCGCGGAGGCGGCCGGTGTCGCGCGGTGGTGTCTCACGACGGCGGTGGAGTACGCGAAGGTCCGTGAGCAGTTCGGTCGCCCGATCGGGTCATTTCAGGCGATCAAGCACCTGTGCGCCGAGATGCTCACCAGGGCCGAGTCCGCCGAGGCGCTCGCCTGGGACGCCGCGGCCGCCGGGCATCCACTCGCCGTCGCGGCCGCCGCGTCGGTCGCGCTGGACGCCGCGGTCGAGAACGCCAAGGACTGTATCCAGGTCCTCGGCGGCATCGGGTTCACCTGGGAGCACGACGCGCATCTGTACCTGCGCCGCGCGATCGCCGTCCGGCGGTGGCTCGGCGGGTCCGCCCGCTGGCGCCGCCGCGCCGCCGACCTGGCACTCGGCGGGGCGCACCGCACCCTCGCCGTCGACGTCGGTGACGACGCGGCGTTGCGCGAGCAGGTCGCCGAAATCGTTTACCTGCCAACGGAAGAACAGCGGGCGGCGCTGGCCGACGCCGGCCTGCTCGCACCGCACTGGCCCGCCCCGTACGGCCGCGACGCGGGTGCCGCCGAGCAGCTCCGCATCGACAACGCGCTCGCCGACGCCGGGCTCCGGCGTCCCGATCTCGTCGTCGGCGCGTGGGCCGTGCCGACCATCCTCGAACACGGCTCCGACGAGCAGCGGGCCCGGTTCGCCCTGCCCACGCTGCGCGGCGAACTCACCTGGTGCCAGCTGTTCAGCGAGCCCGGCGCCGGTTCGGATCTCGCGTCCCTGCGCACCGCCGCCCGCCGGGCCGACGGCGGCTGGCGGCTCACCGGCCAGAAGGTCTGGACGTCGCTCGCGCGCGAAGCGGACTGGGGCATCTGCCTCGCCCGCACCAATCCCGAAGCCCCCAAACACAAGGGGATCACCTACTTCCTGGTGGACATGCGCGCCGAGGGCATCACGACGCGGCCGCTGCGCGAGATCACCGGTGAGGCGGTGTTCAACGAGGTGTTCCTCGACGACGTTTTCGTGCCGGACTCCGACGTCGTCGGGGAGATCGACGGCGGCTGGCGGCTGGCGCGGACGACGCTGGCCAACGAGCGCGTCGCGCTCGGCAGCGGCTCGTCGGTCGGCGAAGGCGTGGAAAACCTTGTCGCGACGCTGAATCTCGCCCAGCTCGACGTCACCGCCCGCGAACGGCTGGGCGGCCTGATCGGCCAGGGCAGCGCGTGTTCCGTGCTCGACCTCCGCGCGACACTGCGGCGGCTCGGCGGGCAGGACCCGGGCGCGGAGTCGAGCGTCCGCAAGCTGCTCGGCGTCCGGCATCGCCAGGAGGTCGCCGAATTCGCGCTCGAATTCCACGGCGCGGACGTGCTCGCCGCGGGCGGGGCGGCGGCCGAAGCACAGCACGAGTTCCTGGTGTCCCGCTGCCTTTCCATCGCGGGCGGCACGACGCAGGTGCTCCGTTCGCTCACGGCGGAACGGCTGCTCGGCCTGCCCCGGTGACCTTCCCGATGGGCGCGGTACCGCCGTTTGTCGTACCCGTGGCATACCGTGCACGGCGTGGAGTTCGCAGCAGGCACCCAGGCCACCTACGTCCCCTCGGATCCGCCGAGGGAGGGCGTACTCGCGCTGTGGGGAGAAGGCGTCGAGGGCGATACCGCCATCGAGCTCGTGTTACCGGAGGGCAAGAAGTTCCGGCGCACGAAGGTCGAGGCGAGCGTCGTCCCGCTGGCGCGCGCCATCCCGCGGCTGCTGGTGGTCGGGGAGGACGCGAGCCCGGCGATGGCCGCGTGGTCGGCCGCGGTCAACGCCGGGGTCAACCTCGTCGCGCGCGGCAGGCTGCGGCCCTCGGTCTCGCCGAGCGGCGTCGGTTCGTGGCGGGTGGGCCCGCTCGACGCGGGTGACGAGGAGCTGTTGCGTGGCCTCGCCGGCGCGTTGCCGCCCGAGGCGCACGCGCTGCCGCTGTCCGGGCTGAAACGGATCCGGCTGCATTCGCCGGAGTCGCTCGTCCGTGCGCTGTGGGACGCCACGGCGGACGTGCTGGTGCGCACTCCGGCGGCCACGGCGGGCGGTCCGGCGGCGTTCTCGGCGGCCCAGCCGACTCTCGTAGGTGAGGACGGCGCGGCCTGGCTCGCCGAGCTGGACGCGCGCCAGCCCCACGGTGCCCAGCTCCTCCTGCGCGTCGAAGCCAGACTGGACGCCGACGCGGAGCCCACGTTCGCCGGAGTGCTGGCGGTGCGCAGCGTCGCCGAGCCGAGCCTGGTGGTCGAGGCGGCGACACTCTGGGACGCGCCGGACGCCGTGTTGAACCGGCTCGGGGACGGGGTCGAGACCCAGCTGCTGCTCGGCCTGCGCCGCGGCGCGCGGGCATGGGCACCGCTGGGCAAGGTACTGGCCGAACCCGCGCCTGCCGAACTGCCGCTGAGCGACGAGGAGGTCGTCGACCTGCTCACCGACGGCAGCCGTGACCTCGGCGGCGCCGGGATCGAAGTGCTGTGGCAGAAGGGTTTGTTCAGCGGCGAGGTCAAGGCGAAGGCGGGGGCCACCCAGCAGCCGGGGAGCGTCACCGGCCCGGTGTTCGACCTCAACGGGCTGCTGAAGTTCCGCTGGCGGCTCAGCCTCGGCGGCGAGGAGCTGACCGACGCAGAGGTGAACGCCCTCGCCGAGGCGAAACGGCCGCTCGTCCGCCTGCGCGGCCAGTGGGTCCGGGTCGATCCCGGGCTGCTTGCCCGCATGCGGGCTCGTCGCGAGCGCACGCTCACCGGCGCGGAGGCGCTGGCGGCCGCGCTGTCCGGGGAGCTGGAACTCGACGGCGAACGCGTCGAGTTCGAGGCGCCCTCGGCGCTGGGCGGGCTCGTCGAACGGATCCGGGAGCGGGCCGGGGAGCCGGTCGAACCGCCGCCGGGCCTGTGCGCGACGCTGCGCCCGTACCAGCGCGCCGGGCTGGCGTGGCTGGCCACCATGACCGGGCTGGGCCTGGGTGCCTGCCTCGCCGACGACATGGGGCTGGGCAAGACGATCCAGCTGATCGCGCTGCACCTGCACCGGCAGGAGGCCGCGGCGGGCCCGACACTGGTGCTGTGCCCGACGTCGCTGCTGGGCAACTGGGAACGCGAGTTCGCCCGGTTCGCGCCGGGGGTCCCGCTGCGCCGGTTCCATGGCGGCGGGCGGCATCTGGACGAGCTGCGGCCCGGCGAGGTCGTGCTCGCCACGTACGGCGTCCTGCGCAGGGATCGGGCCGCACTGTCCGAAGTGGACTGGGGCCTGGTCGCGGCCGACGAGGCCCAGCACGTCAAGAACCCGTTGTCGGCGACGGCGAAGGAGCTGCGGAAGATCCCGGCCGCGGCCAGGGTCGCGCTCACCGGGACTCCGGTCGAGAACCGGCTCACCGAGCTGTGGTCCATTGTGGACTGGACGACGCCCGGCCTGCTCGGCCCGCTGGACCGCTTCCGCCGCACCGTCGCCCGGCCCATCGAGCGCGACCGCGATCCGGCGGTCACCGAGCGGCTCGCCGGCACCGTGCGGCCGTTCCTGTTGCGGCGCCGCAAAACCGACCCGGACATCGCGCCGGAGCTGCCCCGCAAGACCGAGACCGACCGGTTCGTCCCGCTGACCGCCGAGCAGACGACACTGTACGAGGCGGTGGTGCGGGAGAACCTCGCGCTGATCCGCGAGTCCGAGGGCGTGCAGCGGCGCGGTCAGGTGCTCAAGCTGCTCACCGAGCTCAAGCAGATCTGCAACCACCCCGCCCAGTACCTCAAGGAGCCGCGTGGCGCGCTGACCGGGCGGTCGGGCAAGCTCGCGGCGTTCGAGGAACTGCTCGACGTCATCCTCGACGAGGGCGACAGCGTGCTGGTGTTCAGCCAGTACGTCAAGCTGTGCGAGCTGCTGGAACGCAGGCTGGCCGAACGCGGGCTGCCGGTGGCGTTGCTGTCCGGGAAGAACACGCCCGCCGAGCGCGAGGACATGGTCGAGCGGTTCCAGGCGGGCGAGGTCCCGGTGTTCCTGCTCTCGCTCAAGGCGGGCGGCGTCGGGCTGAACCTGACCAGGGCCACGCACGTCATCCACTACGATCGCTGGTGGAATCCGGCGGTGGAGGACCAGGCCACCGACCGGGCCTACCGGATCGGCCAGGACCGGCCGGTCCAGGTGCACCGGCTGATCGCCGAAGGAACACTGGAAGAGCGGATAGCGGCCGTGCTGGAACAGAAACGGGGTCTCGCCGACGCCGTCGTGGGCGCGGGTGAGGACTGGATCACCGAGCTGTCCGACGACCAGCTCGCCGATCTGGTCCGCCTGGGTTCGGGGTAATGCCGCCGCGCCGGACGTTCGGCAACACCTGGTGGGGGCGGGCCTGGGTCGACGCGTTGGAACAGCGGGCGAAGCTGGACCCGAACCGGCTGCCGCGCGGGCGGACGTACGCGCGCAAGGGCACCGTCGCCGGGCTGGCCGTCGGCGCCGGGGAGATCTCCGCGCGGGTGCGGGGAAGCCGTCCCGTCCCGTACAAGGTGACCATCCGGATGCGGGAGTTCGCCCCGGCGGAGTGGGACGCCCTGCTCGACGTCGCGGGCACGCGGCTGGGGCACGCGGCGGCCCTGCTCGACGGTGAGCTGCCGGAGGAGCTGGCCGAGCAGGCTCGGGAGGCCGGGGCCGATCTGCTTCCCGGCCCCGGCGACCTCAAGCCGCGGTGCTCCTGCCCGGACTCGGCCAACCCGTGCAAGCACGTCGCGGCCGTGTACTACGTCGTCGCCGACGAGGTCGACGCCGATCCGTTCGTGTTGTTCCTGCTACGCGGCAGATCCCGCGACGACGTCCTCGCCGAACTCCGCGCCCGCCGCACACCCCGCGGCGGTGACGGCGAGAAGCCGGGAAAGGCGTTGCTGCCGAAGAAGAATCCCGGCCTGACCCCGCGTGCCGCGTTCTCCCGCCGGGTCGGCCCGGTCCCGCCGCTGCCCGCCGCGCCCGAGGCCGCGGGCACTCCGGCCGTCCTCGATCTGGATCCGCCCGCGAGTACCGGCTGGACCGCCGCCGCGCTGACCACTCTCGCCGCCGACGCCGCCGCGCTGGCCCGTGATCTGCTGGTGCACGGCGCGCCCGCAGTGGCGGACCTGACGTTCGAAGAGGACCTGGCTCGCCGTGCGGCCACCCGCGGCGGCGACCTCGGCCCGCTCGCCGCCGAGGCGGATGTCCCGCTCCGCGAACTGACCCGCTGGGCGCATGCCTGGCGGGAAGCGGGCCGCGGCGGCCTCGCCGTGCTCCGGGAGCCGTGGCAGCCGGGCCCCGGCCCCCTCGAACGCGCCCGCGCCGAACTCGCCGATTCCGGCCTGACCGGCCAGGTGAAGGTCTGGCGCAACCGCGTCACCCAGGGCGACGTTCAGCTCCGCTACGGCCGCGACGCCCGCTGGTACCGCTTCGTCCGCGAAGGCCCCGAATGGCACCTAGACGCCCCACCCTCCGACGACCCCCTAGACCTCGCCTACCCCACCCCGTGAGATCGCCACCCCCTCACGCGAGTGCGCCGCCCAATCACGCGAGTGCGCCGTCCAGTCACGCGAGTGCGCCGTCCAGTCACGCGAGTGCGCCGTCCAGTCACGCGAGTGCGCCGTCCAGTCACGCGAGCCCGACCGTCTGGGTACGCGAGCCGACCGTCTGGGTACGCGAACCGTCCGTCGGGGTACGCGACTTCGCCTACTTCGCCGCCCAGCTCCGGTAACTGTGCTCCAGGAACCGTTCCACCCCACGCACCACGTGCGCGCTGCGGATGGACGGGAACACGTCGAACGCGTGCTGCGCCCCGGCCAGCTCCGCGTACGCGACCGGCTCCCGCGACTTCTCCCGCAGCCGCCGCACGAACTCTCGCGCCTCCCGCACCGGGATCAGCGAATCGTGCTTGCCGTGGATGACGAAGAACGGCGGCGCGTCCCCGGTGATCCGGTCCAGCGGCGACGCCGCGACATAGTCGTCGAGGTGGTTCACCGGGTCGCGGTCCGGGGCGAACACCCGGCGCGCCAGCAGCTGGTCCCGCCGGAACGTGCTCGACCGCGAGCCGGTGGTCGCGGCGAAGTCGTAGGCGCCGTAGTGCGGGACGCAGGCCTGCACGCTCGTGTCGACACCGGGGGCGTCCGGCTGGTACATCGGATCGTTCGCGGTCAGCGCGAGCAGCGCGGCGAGGTGCCCGCCCGCCGAACCGCCGGTCGCGGCGACGAACCGCGGGTCCCCGCCGTAGGAGGCGATGTGCTCGCGGATCCAGATCAGCGCCTGCTTCACCCCGAGGATGTGTGCGGGCCAGCGGGCGGCGGGGGCGAGCGGGTAGTTGATCGCGACGCAGACCCAGCCCCGCCGCGCCATGTGCAGCATGAGCGGCCTGCCCTGCTCCTCCTTGTTGCCGATCACCCAGGCGCCGCCGTGTACCTGCAGCAGCACCGGCGCGTCCGACACGGGTTTCCGCGGGCGGTAGACGTCCAGCAGGTACCGCTTGCCGCCGGGGGCGTAGGCGATGTTCCGCTCGACCACGACCTCCGGGTCGTGCATCCGGAACGGCAGCAGCAGCTGGCCCCACGGGGTCGCCAGGTCGCGTGGGCTCGGCGGATGCGCGAGCCGCGAGCCGTAGTCCTCGCCGAGCGCCTCGGTCAGCGCGTCCTCGACCTCGCCCTTCGCGCGCTGGGCTGTCGCGATCAGCGAGCCGAGTCCGGCGGCGGTCAGCCCGGCCAGCGCGAGCCCGATCCGGTCGGACGGCCTGCGCGCGCCGTGGCGTGCCAGGTGGACGGCCGTGTCGGCGGCGGTGAGCGCGAGCTGCTGGGGCGCCAGTTCGTCGGCCAGCCAGCCCGCGAAGAACAGCGGGATCGTCGCGCGCTTCGAACGCACCGGGCGCACGGCGTTGGCCGTGAGGGCGAGCTGGATCGCGCGGCGGGTCAGGAAATTCGGCTGCACCCGCCCGATGTTACCCGCGCGTACGCGCGGCGGCCGGGTCGCCGGATCTGCCTTAGGCTTGCGGCATGCAGAGACTGAGCGGCCTGGACGCGAGCTTCCTCTACCTCGAGACGTCCTCGCAGGTCCTGCATGTCTGCGGCCTGATCACCCTGGACGGCACGACGATGCCGGGCGGGTACAGCTTCGCGGAGTTCAAGCGGCAGCTGGCCGAACGGGTCCTGCTGATCCCGGCATTCCGCCGTAAACTGCACAATCCACTCTGGAATGTCGGGCATCCGGTGTGGGTGGAGGACGAGGACTTCGACCTCGACCACCACGTGCACCGCATCGGCGTGCCCGCGCCCGGCGACCGCACGGAACTGGCCGAGCTGTGCGCGCACATCGCGGGCCAGCAGCTGGATCGCGCGCATCCGCTGTGGCAGCTCTACGTGATCGAAGGCCTGGCCGACGGCGGGATCGCGGTGCTGATCAAGATGCACCACGCCAGTGTGGACGGTGTCAGCGGCGCCAGCCTGATCGCCTACCTGGCCGGGCTTTCCCCGGACGCGCCGCCGCCGGACATCGAACCCGACGAGCGTCACAACGCGCATGTGCCGGGCAGGCTCGACCTGCTGCGCTCGGGCGTCGCCACGGTCGTCAAACGTCCTTACGCACTGGTGAAACTGCTGCCCGACCTGGTCGAGCTGGTCCCCGGCTGGCTCGGGAAAGCGTTGCGGGGCAAGGGAATGCCTGTGCCGTTCACCGCGCCGAGGACCTCGCTCAACGGGACCATCACCGGACACCGCAGCGTCGCCTACGCCCAGCTCGACCTCGAAGACGTCAAGCGTGTCAAGAACGCCTTCCGCGTCACCGTGAACGACGTCGTGCTCGCGCTCGTTTCCGGCGCGCTGCGCCAGTTCCTCGACGATCGCGGCGAACTGCCCGGCGACCCGCTGGTGGCGACCGTCCCGGTGTCGGTGCACGAACGCACCGAACGCGAGGGCGGCAGCAACAAGGTGTCCGCGTTCTTCGCCTCGCTGCCCACGCATCTGCCCGATCCCGCCGCGCGCGTGTTCTTCCTCGCCGAGGCGAACCGGCGGTCCAAGGCACACCACTACGACATCGACGCCGACATGCTGGCCGACTGGGCGCAGTTCTCCGCGGCGTCGATGTTCGGCCTGGCGGTGCGCGCGTATTCGGCGTTGCGGCTGGCCGAAAAACACCCGGTGGTGCACAACCTCGTCGTCTCCAACGTGCCGGGCCCGCCGATGCCGCTGTACCTGCTCGGCGCGCGGATCACCGGGCTCTACCCGCTGGGGCCGGTGTTCCACGGCGCCGGGCTCAACATCACCGTGCTGTCCAACGCGGGCAAGGTCGATGTCGGACTGCTCGGCGCGAAGGAGCTCGTCAAGGATCTCTGGCCGCTCGCCGACGCCCTGCCCGACGCGCTGGCCGAACTGCTCAAGGCCGCGCTCGCTTAACGCCGCCTTCGCGACGGCTTCGTTCGCGCCCGCGACTTCGGCACGTACGGGATGTCGGCGAAACGCAGCTCGGCCCGCAGCGCCCGCACCGCGCGGTCCAAGCGCAGCAACGCGACCTGCGACAGCGTGAACAGCTCGTCGACGTTCCACGATCGTCCGGCGGCGGCCAGCACGACCGTGCCGGGGGATTCGGTGACGACCCGGTCCGGATCCAGTGCCGCGGCTTTCGCGGCGAGCTGTGCGAGCGCGTCCGGTTCGTCGCGGAGGGCTTCGGCCGAGACCAGCGCTTGCGTGTAGAGGTGGCTCGCGGCCGTCGCGCGGCCGAGCCATTTGACGTGGATCAGCTCGTCGCCCGGCCCGAGGAGATCGCACAGTTCGAATCGGGGATGCAGCGGTGTCGTCGCGAAATCCTTGTCCAGACACAGAAAGCCGGGTTCGCGAGCGACCTTCCGGCAGTAGCGGTGCTCGTCGTCGGGCTCGCCGCTCGGTGTCCATTTCACCTCGGGCCACGCGTAGCGGCGCTCCAGCAGCGCGGCCACCTGGGCCCGCATCTGCTCGACGTAGGTTTCCCCGATCCGGTACCAGCGGCCCTGATGGAACACGTACCGGACGTGGTCGATCGTGGTCTCGAAGACCACCCACTTCGCGGCCGGGATCGCGGCGCCGGACTCCTCCTCGCCCGCGTCGTCCGCGCACGCCACGACACGTCCCGCGCGCAGGGCCTTGGTCCGCTTGCCCTCTTCGATTGCGGAAAGACGGTCGGTGAGGTGCCCCAGCTCCAGCCGTCCCTCGGCGGTGAACGGGCCACCGGCACCGAGCCCGGTGATCCGGAACGATCCGGCGTGCTCCGCCTCGCGGACCGCCGTCGCGGGCCACGCCAGCCCCAGCGCGCCGTCGTCCGCGCCGCCGAGCGCCTCGGCGAGCCGGCCTTCGAGCGTGGGCAGCAGACGATGGTGCCGGTCCAGCGGGCGGGTCTGGGCGATGAACCGCAGCGCGGAGTTCCGGTCCGGTTCGTCCACCACCGCGCCGACCGCGTCGAGGTCGGCCAGGAACGCGCGGGGTTCCTTGGCCAGCGGGACCCACAGCGCGTTGCCGACCCGGATCCGGTACCGCTTCCCGGTGATCCGGCCGTAGGTCAGCTCGGTCAGATCTGCGGCGCCCGCCAGCCGGTTGACCAACTCGCCGTAGGGCTCCAGCCGGAACGCGGACAGATCGCCGCCGCCGGGAATGGAGATCTGCGTGGCCCGCGCCGACGCGTCGAGGGCCGCGCTGGCGACCAGCCCGAGGTCGAACGGGTCGAGCCGCCGGATCCCGAACATCAGGCCGAAACCCTGCTCGACGTGTTCGTCGTTCAGCGCCAGATGCCCGGCGCCCCACGTCACGGCGTAGGTCCACGGTGGACGGGGGACCAGCAGCACGGCGAACGGTAGTTCGGCGGACAGGTCGAGTTCGTTGCCGGTCAGCGCGGCGGCGTGCGGGACCCACTGGGGTACCTCGGTGTGGAACGCCCCCGCCACCAGCCGCGCGCGGGTGCCGGAGATGTCGACGTCGGTGTCGACGGTGACCTGCTCGGGCTTCAGGGAGACCAGCGCCTCGGTACCGTCGAGGCGGAAGAGGGAGGCGGGTTTGCTCGGGGCGGACGAAGCGGCCATGGAACCACCCGGTCGTACGTACACCGAGACACCCTGGGTGATCGGCGGCGTGGTCACGGACAACTGCCTCACTCCAGAATACGCCGGTGATCGCGAACGCCGATGACGAATACACCCCGCGCGAGAACCGAAGAGGTGAAATCCGGTTGAACGCGGATTCGTCGTTATCCGGCCGTGAGTCGGCCGCTATGTTCGCGGTATACTTCGCCGATGGCCGCGAACGTCTCATCGTGCCGCCGAAAATGGTTTCATCGCTGGTCAGGCGTCCATCAGGTTGTGATCGAGTAACCGGTGGGGCTACGGAGAATGGCGGAACCGGGAATTCTCGATCATTACTCGAATGGACGCCTTTCCGGGTGATCCTGCTCTGTTCGGGCGGGCCGGGAGAAATGTGCGCACGCCTCGTGACGGCGATCGCGGGAATGACGGCGGGGGAATAGGCCGGTCGGGCGGACTCGGCACGGTGCGCTGGTTAGCGCTGCGGCCCGTGCACGACTACGCTGGCCGAGTCCATTCCCGTCCTGGCAGGTGGTGGGGGCAGCATGGAGACCGTCCCGATGTTCGCGCACGGAGACCGTCTCACCCGTCGGGACCTGGAGTTGATCACCGATGAACGTCGTCGGTACGAACTGGTCGACGGGACACTTCTAGTGAGCCCGTCCCCGCGCCCGCTGCACCAGAGGGTGGTCGCGCGCCTGCTCGCCGCGCTCACCCCCTTGTGCCCCGCGGACTGCGAGGTGCTCCCGGCACCGGTGGACGTCGTGCTCGACGATCACACCGTGCTCATCCCCGACGTCGTCGTGGGCAGGCGGGACAGCTTCACCGACCGCGCGCTGGTCGGGATCCCGGTGCTCGCCGTCGAGGTCGTCTCGCCGTCGAGCGAGTACATCGACCGTCACCTCAAGCCCGCCCGGCTGGCCGCCGCGGGCTGCCCGCACTACTGGGTGATCGACCCGCGGGTGCCGAGCCTGAGCTGCTTCGACCTCTCCGGCGATTCCTATGAGCTGGCGGGCGAAGGACGCGGCGGCGACGAAGTCCGGCTCGAAAAGCCGTACGCGCTGACGCTTCGTCCCGCCGAGCTGGTCTCGCCGCACTGACTCACGCCGTCGCCGCGTACCGCCAGAACTCCCGCATGAGCGGGGTCGGGGCCGGGTTGGTCATCGCCAGCTGGGTGAGCAGGACCGCGACCGTGCCGGTGGCCGGGATGACATGGGCGGTCGTGCCGGTGCCGCCGACCCAGCCGTAGCGGCCGGGCACGTTCCACGGATCGACGGCCGCGACGTCGACCGAACCGCCATGACCCCAGCCCTGCCCTTCCAGGAACAGCGTGCTCGCTTCCCGCTGCGCCGGGGTCAGGTGGTCGGTCGTCATCCGCCGCACGGACTCGGCCGACAGCACGCGGTGGCCGTCGAGAATCCCGCCCCCGAGCAGCATCCGGCCGAAGACGGCCCAGTCGTCCACGGTCGAGACCAGCCCGCCGCCCCCGGAGGGGAACCGCGGCAGCGTGTGCCAGGCGTCGTCCGGGGCGCTGGCCGGGACGGGGCCGTCGTCGCCGGGCGCGTAAAGGCGGGTGAACCGCGCGCGTTTCTCCGGCGGCACCACGAATCCCGTGTCCGTCATGCCGAGTGGCTCGAAGACCCGTTCGGCCAGGTACTCGGGCAGAGACCGGCCGGAGACCCGGGCGATCAGGATGCCCTGCAGGTCCGAGCAGGTGTTGTAGAGCCACGCCTCGCCCGGCTGGTGCAGCAGCGGCACGCGGGCCAGTTTCGCCAGCCACTCGTCCGGCGAGGGGAAGGACGCCGGGTTGCGCGGGTCCGCCTGCACCTCCTCGAATAGCAGACGCACTGCGGGCAGGGAGAAATCGGCCGGAAATCCCCACCCGGCCCGGAAATCGAGCAGATCGGCCACGGTGATCGGCCGGGCGGCCGGGACCACGTCGTCGACCGGGCTGTCCGGGGTCCGCACGACGCTCGGGGCCGCCAGCTCCGGAAGCCATTTCCCGATCGGGTCGTCGAGCGCGACGCGACCGTCCTCGATCAGTGTCATGACCGCTGCGGCGACGATCGGCTTGGTGATCGAGGCGACGCGGAAGATCGAGTCCCGCGCCATCGCGGTAGTGGCTTCGACGTCGTGGGAGCCGAGGGCCACCACCTCGGTCTCGTCGCCGCGCGCGATCAGCGCGACCACGCCGGGCGCCCCCGCGCCGCCGACATGCTTCTCCAGGACGTCACGCAGACCGGTCATCGATACCCCCATGGCTCGTTCGGTGCCGGAAGACTAACGCGGGACACCGTCAGCGGGCGTGGACCGACGTCACCGCCGCCATGACCGCGGGCACGAACTCCTTCGCGTTGAGCACGCAGGCGGCATGCCCGGCCGGGATCTCGTAGCTCGCCGCGCCGGGGACGAGCCGTGCGAGGGTCCGCTGGTGTGCCGGGGCGATGAACCGGTCTCGGCTGCTGATCACGACCGACGTCGGCTGCCGGATCGCGGGCAGCCACGACCGGGAGTCGAACCGGCCGATCTCGTCGATCGCGACGGCGATCTCCCAGGCGCTGGTGGACCGGAACTCGGCCAGCGCCCAGCGGTGGTCCTCCAGCCGGGCCAGCCGCGCCCGCCGGGGCTCGCCCGGCACCGCGCCGATACGCGCGCTCTCGCGGAACCGCGTCAGCGCGCGGCCGAAGACGTCGAGCGCGACGCGCTGGCGGACACCGCGCCGGAAGTTGCTCGCGGTCGAGCACAGGATGAGACCTGAAACACGTTCTGGTTCTGCGTGGGCGACGAGCTGCGCGACCATCCCGCCCATCGAGTAGCCGCCGACGGCGAAGGTGCCCAGTTCGAGCGCGTCGGCGACCGCGACGACGTCCTCGGCGCAGTCGGCCAGCCGGAACTGCGCTGATGCCTTCTCGGCGGGAGAGCGTGCCTCGAAGCGTGGCGACCGGATGCCCTGCCCGTGCCAGCGCTGGTCGAACACCACCACCCGGTACCGCGCCGACAGGCGTTCCAGCACCGGATACCAGGTGAGCAAGCCGGTGCAGGCCACCGAATGCAGCAGGACGATAGCGGGCGCGTGCCGCGGCCCGACGTCGACGTAAACGGTTTCTCCACGACCCGGCAGCGTGAGGGGTTTGGGGTCGGGCACGCCCGCGGTCGGCGGGATCGTCACCAGCCGTCGCGTGACGAGCCAGCCGGCGTCGGAGATGGTGCCGCGGTCCATACGCCCTCTCCCCGGGGGTTGCCGATCCCGCTCGTTCCGGCTAAGACTAGAACAGGTTTCAATATTACGCCCATCCGGAGGCGGTGGATGGACTTCACCCTTGACGATACGCAGACCGAGATCATCGCGCTCACCGCGAAGGTGCTCGGCAAGGACGGCGACCCCGGCAGCGTGTGGCACGCGCTGGCCGAGGCCGGGCTGCTCGCGCTCGCGCTGCCGTCCGACCTGGACGGTGACGCGCTCGGCGTCGCGGAGGTCGCCCAGGTGCTCACGGAGGTCGGCAGGGCCGCCGCGCCCGTGCCCGCGCTGCCCGCGCTGGCACTCGGCGTCCTGCCGGTGGAAGCGCTGGGCAGTCCCGGGCAACGGGCCGCGCTGCTCCCGCCGGTCGCGACGGGGGAGGCGCTGCTGACCGCGGCCCTGCACGAACCGTCCGCCCCGCTGGCCGTCCGGCCCGCGACGACCGCCACCGCGAACGGCGGCTGGCGGCTCGACGGGGTCAAGACGGCCGTTCCCTACGCCGCCGAGTCCGCGCGCATCCTGACCCCGGTGTCGATGCCCGGCGGCACCGGCGTGTTCCTGGTCGATCCGCGTGCCGACGGCGTCACGCTCACCGCGTCGAGGAATTCCTCGGAAACGCCGGAATACACGGTGAAACTGGACGCCGTTGTGGTGTCCGAAGCGGACCTGCTCACCGAATCCGGTGGGGGACAGGCGGTCGCGGTCCTGCACCGGTTCGCGCTCGCCGGCGCCGCAGCGCTCGGCGACGGCCTGCTGGCGGGCGCGCTCGCCCTGACTTCCCGGCATGTCGGCGAACGCACGCAGTTCGGCCGTCCACTCGCGACATTCCAAGCGGTGGCCCAGCAGATCGCGGACGTCTACATCGCGTCGCGGACCGTGCACCTCGCCGCGACGTCGGCGGTGTGGCGGCTCGCGCGGGGACTCGACGCGGACGCCGACCTCGATGTCGCCGCCTACTGGCTGGCCGAGGAAGTACCGGCCGCGCTGGCGATCTGCCATCACCTGCACGGCGGCGTCGGCGTCGACGAAACCTATCCGCTGCACCGGTATTCCTCGGCGGTCAAGGATCTGGCCCGTGCGGTCGGCGGGGCCGCGCACCGGCTCGGCAGGCTCGGCGAACGAGTGGCGGGGTGAGCATCGGATGCATGTCGAACTGACGGCCGAGCAGCAGGCGCTGCGGGCCGAACTGCGGAAGTACTTCGCCGGGCTGCTCAGCCCGAAGGAGCGCCGGGAAATGCTGCGTGAGCGGCACGGGCCGATGTTCCGCGAACTCGTGCGGCGGATGGGCCGCGACGGGTGGCTCGGCGTCGGCTGGCCGAAGGAGTACGGTGGCCGCGGTTTCGGCGAGATCGAACAGCACCTGTTCGTCGACGAAGCCGCGCGAGCCGAGATCCAGCTGCCGTCGGTCACGCTCCAGACGGTCGGGCCGACCCTGCAGAGCTTCGGCACCGAGGAGCAGAAAGCCCTGTTCCTGCCGAAGATCCTGGCCGGGGAAGTGCATTTCGCCATCGGGTACACCGAACCGGAGGCCGGGACGGACCTCGCCTCGCTGCGCACGACGGCGGTGCGTGACGGCGACGAATACGTCGTCAACGGCCAGAAGATCTTCACCACCGGAGCGCACGACGCGGACTACATCTGGCTCGCGGTGCGCACCGCGCCGGACGCGCCGAAGCACAAGGGGATCTCGATCCTCATCGCGGACACGCGCGACCCCGGCTTCTCCTGGACGCCGATCATCACCTGCGACGGCGCGCACCATGTGAACGCGACCTACTACTCGGACGTCCGCGTGCCCGCGAACATGCTGGTGGGCAAGGAGAACGAGGGCTGGAAGCTGATCACCACCCAGCTCAACCACGAACGCGTCATGCTCGGCCCCGCCGGGCGGATCGGCGGCCTGTACGACCGGGTCCGCGCCTGGGCCGCCGCGCGTGAGACCCCGGACGGGACGCCGCTGCTGGACCTGCCCGACGTCCGGGCGGTGCTGGCCGAGTCGCTGGCCACCGCGCGGGTGAACGAACTGCTGAACTGGCAGGTGGCGGTGTCGTCGGCGAGCGCGCCGGTCGCCGTGGCGGACGCGTCGGCGACGAAGGTGTTCGGCTCGGAACGGATCCAGCGGATCGGCAGGAGACTGGAGGAGATCGTGGCACGCCATGGAGATCCGGCCGAGCCGGAGACGGCGGAACTGGCGGAGTTCCTGGACGTCCTCGCCAAGCGGAACCTGGTGCTGACGTTCGGCGGCGGGGTCAGCGAGATCCAGCGCGAACTGATCGCCACCACCGGTCTCGGACTGCCGAGGGTGCCGCGATGAGCGAAGCTTGCGAGCGAATCATGGATATCATGCGCCAAAAAGAATCGAACACCGTCTCGCGAAGCGAGGCCATCGCATGAGTGTCCAGGACGCGGCCGAACGCATTGCCGCACAAGGGGAATCCTCACCACGGCTCGCGCGTGACGCGGTCAACCAGGCGATGGTGAACAACTGGGTCGAAGCACTCGGCGATCACAACCCGGTGTACACGGACCCGGGCTTCGCCGCCGACAGTGTCCACAAGGGACTCGTGGCGCCGCCCGCGATGGCGCAGGTGTGGACGATGAACGGACTGCACGGAACCCGCGCGGCCGACGATCCGCTCGGTGCCATGATGGAGGTGCTCGACCAGGCCGGGTTCACCTCGGTGGTGGCGACGAACTCCGAGCAGACCTACCACCGTTATCTGCGGCACGGCGAACACGTGGCTGCCACGACGAAGCTGGAGAACGTCGTCGGCCCGAAGCGCACGGCGCTCGGCGAAGGCTGGTTCGTCACCACCCGGACCACCTGGTACGTCGGCGAGGAAGCCGTGGCGGACATGGTGTTCCGCGTGCTCAAGTTCCGCCCGCCCGGCGCCGCACCGGCCCCTGCTGTCAAGGCACCGGTACTGCGTCCGGTGATCAGCAAGGACACCGAGTTCTTCTGGGAGGGCCTGAAAGCGGGCGAGCTGCGGATCCAGCGCTGGGGCGAGACGCTGCGTCATCCGCCCGGCCCGATGCCGCCGGACGGCTCGCTTGACACCGTGCCGGACTACGTCGTCGCATGTGGACGGGGGACGGTGTACAGCTACGTCGTGCACCATCATCCACCGGTGCCCGGTAAGGAACTCCCGTTCGTCGTGGCGCTCGTGGAACTCGAGGAGGGCGTCCGTGTGATGGCCGAACTGCTCGACGCCTCGCCGGATGAGGTCCACATCGGACTCCCGGTCGAGGCCGCGTTCGTCCGGGTCGACGACGAGCTGACGTTGCCCGCGTGGAAGGTGGCGCGATGACTGTGGACTGTGCGGTCGGTACCGAACTTCCGCCGCTGACGATCGAGGCGACGCCGACTTTTGTGGTGAGCACCGCGCTCGCCACCCGGGACTTCCAGGACGTTCACCACGATCGCGATTCGGCGGTCGCCAGGGGCTCCAAGGACATCTTCCTCAACATCCTCACCGACACCGGTCTTGTGCAGCGTTTCGTCACGGACTGGGCCGGGCCGGAGGCATTCGTGCGCTCGATCAAGATCCGCCTCGGAGTACCGTGCTACGCCTACGACACGCTGACCTTCACCGGGCGGGTGATCGAACGCGACGGCGCGGACGTCGTGCTCTCGGTGTCCGCTGTGGACAGTCTGGGTGAACATGTGACGGGAACCGTGGAACTGACCATGCCGGGCGGTGCGTCGTGACCCTTTCCGGAAAGGCCGCCATCGCCGGGATCGGCGCGACCGAGTTCTCCAAGGACTCCGGCCGCAGCGAACTCCGCCTCGCCGCCGAATGCGTCTCGCACGCCCTCGCCGACGCCGGGCTCGGTCCGTCCGATGTGGACGGCCTGGTGTCGTTCACCATGGACGGCAACAGCGAGATCGCGGTGGCCCGCGAACTCGGCATCCCGGAACTGAGCTTCTTCAGCCGGATCCACTACGGCGGCGGGGCCGCGGCGGCGACCGTGCAGCAGGCGGCGATGGCCGTCGCGACCGGCGTCGCGGACGTCGTGGTCGCCTACCGCGCCTTCAACGAACGCTCCGGGCACCGGTTCGGGCAGGTGTCGTCCGCGGCCGCGGGGCAGGTCAATTCGTCCGGTGTGGACAACGCGTTCCACTACCCGATGGGCATCGCGACGCCCGCCGCGACCGTTGCCATGGTCGCCCGCCGCTATCTGCACGACTACCGCGCCACGAGCGAGGACTTCGGCCGGATCGCGGTGCTCGACCGCAAGCACGCGGCGACGAACCCGAAGGCGTGGTTCCACGGCCGCCCGATCACGCTCGAAGAGCACCAGGCCTCCCGCTGGGTGGCCGAACCGCTGCACCTGCTCGACTGCTGCCAGGAGAGCGACGGCGGCGTCGCGCTGGTGATCACCAGCGTCGAGCGGGCCCGCGACCTGCCACACCCGGTCGCGGTGATCTCGGCGGCCGCGCAGGGCAGCGGACCGGACCAGTACGTGATGACCAGCTACTACCGCGACGACCTCGCCGCGCTGCCCGAAATGGGCGTCGTCGGCAGGCAGCTGTGGGCCCAGTCCGGCCTCGGACCGTCCGATGTGGACGTTGCGGTGCTGTACGACCACTTCACCCCGTATGTGCTGATGCAGCTGGAAGAACTCGGCTTCTGCGGGCGTGGTGAGGCGAAGGACTTCATCGCGGACGGCGCACTGGAACTGGACGGGAAGCTCCCGCTCAACCCGCACGGCGGCCAGCTCGGCGAGGCATACATCCACGGCATGAACGGCATCGCCGAGGGGGTGCGGCAGGTGCGCGGCAGCGCGGTCAACCAGGTCCCCGGCGCCGCGCGAGTGCTGGTGACCGCGGGCACCGGCGTCCCGACGAGCGGGCTCGTCCTGACGGGAGATTAGCCGGGACGCATATCCGGTTCGTGTTTCCGGTCGTCCATCGGGTGGGCCAACGGTTTCACCACAATGACGGCTGGTGCCGGGAGGCGGCCGGTGTCACGGTGGAGCGGATCACTCCGCGACACACGGCGAGGTTGGCATGCCCGGACGGAACCCGCGAGCCGGCACGAGCCGTGCCACCGGAACCGGCTAGGCGGACCGCGTGCACGGCCTCGTCGCGGTGGACTGGATCCTGACCGGGATCTTCGTCGTGCTGGTCCTGCCCTGCGTGCTGCGTCTCACCCGGCTCGACTACGTCCGGCTCGGCCGGACGGTCCGCAACGGCGATCTGGCCGAGCTGTTGTTCATCGTCGCGATGATCGCCATGTTCTCCCCGGTCGGCGGGCCGATCCCGGCCGCGGGCTGGCAGGCGGTGCTCGTGCTCGTCACGGGCTGGTTCGGCCTCGCCTGGTGGCGTGATCGGCGCGAGCACGCCGGTGGCGGCCACGAACATCCGGCCTGTGGGCACCACGCGCTGTCCGCCGTCGTGATGCTCTACCTGGTGACCGCGATGCCGCACGGCTCCGGCACGCACGGTCCGTGGCTCAATATGTCCACAATGGACCTCTCGGTGGGCGGGGCGTGGCCGGTCCTGGCGGCGGCCGCCGCGTACTTCGTGGTGGACGCCGTCCTCACGGCCATCCGCGCCCTGCGGCCCGGCGACGTCGAGGGCCGCACCTCGCGAGCGGTGTGCCGGGGCGTGATGGGCCTGGGTATGGGCTACATGCTCATCGCCGCCCTGTGACGCGAAAAGTGCTGTGGGGCGTGGTGGCCGGCGCGGTGCTGTTTCTCGGCGTCGTGCTCGTCAGCCTGGCCTGGGTTCCGGGACTGCTGTTCCCGCCGTTGAGCGACGCGGACCTCGGCGCGGTCCCCGCCGCGGAGACACGGATACGGCTGCGGCAGGAGCAGTCGCAGCTGCAGAACGGCGTCCGGTCGACCCTCTTGCAGCTCACCGCCGGGCTGCTCGTCGTCGCGGGCGCCGGGGCGACCTGGCGGCAGGTCCACGTCAACAGGGAAGGGCAGCTCACCGAACGGTTCACCCGCGCCGTGGACCAGATCGGGAGCGACAACCAGGACGTGCGCATCGGCGGGCTCTACGCGCTGGAACGCATCGCGCGGAACTCCCCGGCGGACCGCGACACGATCCAGTTCATGCTGGGCGCGTTCGTCCGCAACCACAGTCCCTGGCCCGCCGGTTCTCCCGACGGGCCGGCCCATCCCACCGAGGAGGTGGACGAGCAGCTGCCCTGGATGCGCGTCCGGGCGCCCGACATCCAGGTCGCCATGGGCGTGCTCGGCCGCCGTCCGGCCTCGTGGAACCAGCCGGTCGTGTTCCTTTCCCGGGTCGACCTGCGCAGCGTGGCGCTCCGCGATTCCCGGCTCGGCGGCGCCCAGCTCCGCTACAGCAACCTTGCGCGCGCCGTGCTCGCCGGGATACACCTGGAACACGCGGACCTGACCGCCGCCGATCTCCGCCGGTCGTATCTCGAACGCGCCCACCTCGTCGAGGCGAACCTCGGCCGGGCGCACCTGCGGGGCGCGAACCTGCGGCACGCCGATCTCAGCGGTGCGGACCTCGGTGCGGCGGACCTTCGTGGCGCGGACCTGACCGATGCGCGGCTCGACCGCGCGGTGCTGGCCGGGGCGAGAGCGGACGCGAGCACGGTCTGGCCGGACGGCTGGGACCGGGAACGGCGTCAGGCACGGGGAATCGTCGAGGACGCCGGCTGACCGCTGTTCGGACTAGGCGCGGGGGAGCCTGCGGACCTCGCCGGGCTTGGGGTCGCCCGGGTCGGGCAGATTCGTCGCCGGGTTGTCGGCCGTCCAGGCCGCGGCCGCGATGACGTCGTTCTTCAACGCCGTGATCAGCTCTTCGGCGGAGGAGTACGCCTTCTGGTCACGCAGGTGCTTGCCGAGCCAGACGGTCAGCACCTCGTCGTACAGGTCGCCGGCGAAGTCCAGCAGATGGGCCTCCAGCAGCCGGTAGCCGTCGGCGCCGTAGTAGGTCGGGCGGCGGCCCACGGAGACGGCGGCGGCGACGCGGGTGCCGTCGGCGCGTTCGGCCCAGCCCGCCCACACGCCGTCGCCGACCGCGCCGTCCTGATCGCGCAGCGCGATGTTGGCGGTGGGGAAGCCCAGCTCCCGGCCCCGCTTGTCGCCGGATTCGACCTGGCCGCGCACCACGAAGAAGTCCTGCTCGTCTGGCATCTGTCGTCCGTCCTGCTGTCGTTGCCCTGTCACCACCGTAACCGGCGGCGGCGGGGCCGGTGCCGGGCGACCAGGGTGTGGACGCCCGGCACTCACGGCAAGCCGTCAGCGTCGCAGGTTCCTGGCGAAGAACGACCGGACGTCGTCACGCACCGCCGGTACCGACACCGCCGGGTCGATCGCGCCGATGAGCGACTTCCGTTGCGCGGCGGTCATCAGGCCCGCTGCCTGCAGTTGCGGTGCGATGGCGGCGAAGTCGGTGAACACCCAGTGCGTGGCGTCGCCGAGCTGGCGACGGCACGTCCATTCCGGCGAGCGGGCGAGCATGGCCGACCACGCGCGGTCGTAGCGTTCGGTGCGGTAGCCGTCGGTGCCCCACAACAGCAGGGGACGGTCGACGCCGTCGCGGACGACCGGCAGCAGTTCACCGGCCTGCCCCGGCCGATCCGGGAGATAGTCGAGGAAACCTTCCAGGTTGACCGCCGCGTCGATCCGCTGGTCCTCGTGCAGGGCCTCGGCTGCGGTCGTCCCGCCCGCCGAATGCCCGTACATCCCGATCCTGCGCGGATCGAGGGAAAGGCCCAGGTTCTTCGGCAGCGCACGGTGTTCGGCGTCCGGATTCCCGCCCGCGGCGAGGGTCTCCAGGTTGTCCAGTACGAGCCGGGTATCAGCGAGCCGGGTCGCGATCATCGTGCGGAAGGCCGCGGGCTCAGTGCCGGGATTGTGGCCGTTCAACTCGAGAATCGTCCGCGTCCTTCCGCCGGGGAACTCGACGATGCTCGTTTCGCCGGGATGGTCGAGGGTCACCACGACGAAACCGCGGCTGGCCAGTTCCTCGGCGACGCCGGTACCGAGCGTGCGTGGATCCCCGAAACCCGGGCTGTAGAGGAGCACCGGGTGGCGGCCCGGTAGCGCGGGAGCGCCGGTGTGTGCGTGCGTCAGCGTGGCCGCCCAGTCCACCTTGTCCTTTGTGGACGAAAGCTCCGGGTGCAGGAACACCGTGTCCGTGGTGGCGAACCACGCCGCGGCCTGGCGTGTCATCTGTGGCGCGACCGGATGGCCGCGGACCTCCTCGGCCGGGTAGAACACCGACACCATCACTTCGCGGGTGCCGGTCGGGCTGCCAGGGTCCGGCAGAGCAGGGTCGACCAGGTGCAGGTCGGCGACGCCGACCGCGTGCGGGCCGGTCGGCGCCGGAAGCCGCGGGACGAGCCGATCGGCCGCGTGTGCGACCCCGCTGCTCGCCAGGAACAGAACGGAAAAGAGCAGCAGCAATCTTCGGAACATTTTCATTCCCCTCGATGTGCGGACGGTTTCCCGTCCGTTTTCATCCGGCGGACAACGCCGCCGCGTAGGCTTTCGCCACGTAATCCCACAACTCGTCACCGAGCGCGAAATCTTCGGGCGCCACGTCTTGCAGTACACCGAGCCCCTGCTCCCGGAAGAACCGGGCGACCGAGTCCTTGAGGCCGGAATCGCCACCGGTGTACATGTCCAGTACCACGAACAGCCGCCGCAATGTCCGCACCACTTCAGGCGAATCCACCGGGTCGCCGGCGCGGCAATGTTCCGCGAGTTTCGTCAGCACCTGCGGCCATTCCGTGTCGAGCCATTTCCGGCCGTCGTCGCCGAGTTCGCCGGCGCGTTCGTCCAGCAGGTCGCGTTGTTCCCGGGTGATGTACCCGTCGAAAAGGCTGGTGCGGCCCAGCAGGGTGAGCAGTTCGCCGGTGTCCGGGCACAGCCGCGCGTCGTCCAGCTGCTCCAGCAGGCCGCGGATCTGGCGGCCGAGTGCGTTCAGTCGCCAGACCTCGTCGTCGATCTCGTCGAGACGGCGGTCGAGCACGTCACGCAGGGCGCTGGGGTCGGCCAGTACGCCGCCGATCTCCTCCAGCGACATGCCGAGCTGCCGGAGCAGCCGGATCCGGTACAGCCGGTGGAGGTCTCCTTCGGTGTACCGGCGATGTCCGGATCGGGTGCGTTCGCTGGGCCGCAACAAGCCCAGTTCGTCGTAGTGGTGCAGCGTGCGCACGGTCGTGCCGGTGGCCTTCGCCAGCGCGCCGACACTCCATCGTCGCTGGTCAGTGCCCCCGGTTCCCCTCATGAGGACCACGATAAGACCTCACGTAGGGGGAGGTTCAAGCTTCGGTTGACATGCAGCCAGATGGCTGCCTATAGTTCAGGCAGCCGATTGGCTGCCTATGTGAGGTGACGGATGGACGAGGTGTTCAAGGCGCTGGCCGACGGCAGCCGCCGCGCGCTGCTGGACAGCCTGAACGCCCACAACGGCCAGACGCTGCGCGAACTGTGCGCGGGGCTGGCGATGGCACGTCAGTCGGTCAGCAAACACCTGGCCGTGCTCGAGGCGGCGAACCTCGTGACCACCGTGTGGCGGGGCCGGGAAAAGCTGCACTACCTCAACGCCGAGCCGATCAACGCCCTCGCCGAGCGGTGGATCAACCGCTACCACCAGGCGCGAGTGGACGCTCTCGCCGATCTGAAGAAGGCACTCGAAGGAGAACCGATGAGCAAGCCCGAATTCGTCTACACGAGCTACATCGCCACGACGCCCGAGAAGCTGTGGCAGGCGCTGACCGACCCCGCGTTCACCCGCCGGTACTGGGGTCCCGCGTTCGAGACCGATTGGAAGCCCGGGTCGAGGATGGCGTGGGTCGAGCCGGAGTTCACGATCGCCGACCCCGAGCAGGTCGTCATCGAGGCCGAGCCGTACACCAAGCTGTCCTACCGCTGGCACACCTTTACCAAGGAGCACGCCGAAACCCATGGGCTGGGCGAGGAGTTCCGTGCCAAGGCCGCCGCCGAACCGCGGTCCAAGGTGACCTTCACGCTCGAACAGCAGGGGTCGCTGGTCAAGCTCACCGTCGTGCACGACGACTTCGAACCGGACAGCATCGTCCTGTCGGCGGTCAGCGGTGGCTGGCCGCACCTGCTGTCGAGCCTCAAGACGTTGCTGGAGACCGGCGAAACCCTGCCCTTGCCCGAGCCCGCGGCAGCACGCTGAGACGTCACGCCGGGTTCGGGACCAGCACCGTGTCCGCCAGCACCGGCGCGTCGTCACGTTCCGGCGCGGTGGTGGTGACCAGCAGGCGGTCGTCCTCGCGCCACACCCGGGTGCGCAACGTCTCGCCGGGGAACACCACGCCGGCGAACTTCGTGCCGAAGGACCGGACCCGGCCGGGATCGCCGTCGAGGAAGGCGTCGATCACGGTCTTCGCCACCACGCCATAAGTGCACAGCCCGTGCAGGATCGGCCGGTCGAAGCCGGCGGCGCGGGCGAACCCCGGGTCGGAATGCAGGGGGTTGCGGTCGCCGCAGAGCCGGTACAGCAGCGCCTGCTGCGGCAACGTCGGTGTGTCGAGGACGGCGTCCGGTTCCCGGCCGGGCCACTCCACGCGGTCGGACGGCCCACGGTCGCCGCCGAAACCGCCTTCGCCGCGGGCGAAGATGCTCGACCTCGCCGTCCACAGTGGACTTCCGTCCTCGCCGGTCACCGTCGTCTCCTGGACCACGACGGCCGCCTTGCCCTTGTCGAAGACGTCGGCGATCCGCGAGCGCGCGACCGCCTTGCCCTCGACCGGGATCGGGCGGTGCAGCTCGATCTCCTGCTTGCCGTGCAACACCTTCGCCAGGTCGATCTCGACGCCGGGGAACGACACCGCGGGCGGGTCGAACACCCGCAGGTTCGCCGCGACGGTGGCGAACGTCGGGATCACCCGCAGCTCGCGCTCGGTGGCGTAGCGCAGTTCCCGTTCGTCCACGGGATCCGCGCCGGCACCGAGCGCGAGATGGTACAGCAGCACGTCCGACGACGTCCAGGCGAAGCCGACTTCGCCGAGATCGGCGCCGATGGCGACAGCGGGATCGATGGGCACGCGTGACTCCCTACAGCGCTAGTGGATACCAACCGACCGGGTTCGGCCTCATGGCTATTCGTAACTGATCTCGACCTCGTCGGTGAGCGGCAGTGACTGGCATCCCAGCACGATGCCGTCCGCGATGTCGTCGGCGTCGAGTACCTGGTTCTCGAGCATCTTCACCTCGCCTGACACCAGACGGCACGCACAGGCGCTGCACTGGCCCTCCCGGCACGAGTACGGCGCGTCGAGCCCCTGCTCCAGCAGGTGATCCAGCAGCTTCCGGCGGCGAGGCCAGCTCATCTCGCGGGTCTCGCCGTCGAGGGTGACGGTCAACCGGGCGGGCTCGTCGGAGTCGTCCGAGGCGTCGGCGGGGGCGGGCTCGGGTTCGGTGACCTCGAAGGGATTTCCCGCGAGGGAGCTGAACTTCTCCACGTGCACCCGGTTGCGGGGAACGTCCAATGCGGACAGTGCCTGCCGTGCCGCGTCCATGAACGGCGCCGGTCCACAGAGAAACGCCTCGTGCGAACGGTATGGCGCGACCAGGGAACGGAGCTGGTCCGCCGTGGGGAGTCCCTGAACGCTCTCCAGCCAGTGCAGCACCGTCAGCCGATCCGCGTACCGCGCGGCCAGACCCGCCAGCTCGTGCGCGAAGATCACCGACCGCTCGTCCCGGTTGGCGTACACGAGCACGACCCGGCCGGAGCCGTGTTCCAGCGCCGTTTTCAGGATCGAGATCACCGGGGTGATCCCGCTGCCCCCGGCGAACAACAGGAAATCCTCGTCGAGCGAACCGGGGGAGAAGATCCCGGACGGCGCGAGCACCTCGATCCGCATCCCGGGCCGGAGTTCGTCGCACACCCAGTTCGAGCCGTAGCCCTCCGCCGTGCGCTTCACCGTCACCTGGACCCGGTTCTCGTGTGGCGCGCTGGACAGCGAATAGCATCGCGCCACCGACCCGGTCCGTTCGCTCGGGATCCGCAGGGTGAGGAACTGCCCCGCGGTGTAGGCGAAAGCGTTCGCGTGCTCGGCGGGGATCTCGAAGACGATCGACCGCGCGTCCGCCGTCTCGGTGACGACGTCGGCGACAGTCACCGTATAACGCTCAGCCATCGGAGACCGCCAGAGTTCCGTCCCGCACCGCGTCGTCGATGCTCTCCGACAGCCGCGAACAGCTGTCGAGCAGCGCCGTCTGCGCACCACTCGCCGCCTGTTCGGCGAACACCGGGCAGCTGCGCCCGGCGTCGGTGGTCCACTGGATGCTGGTGTGCTGGATGCTGTTCTTCTTGACCAGCACACACGTCCCGCAGCTGCGGCATTCGTGCGGCCGCAGCCCGGCGGT
Source organism: Amycolatopsis sp. NPDC059027 (assembly GCF_042739735.1). Lineage (NCBI taxonomy): Bacteria > Bacillati > Actinomycetota > Actinomycetes > Pseudonocardiales > Pseudonocardiaceae > Amycolatopsis > Amycolatopsis sp. NPDC059027. Next base: position 37,732 of record NZ_JBHYIK010000001.1, read on the forward strand.
CAGGAACTCGACGGTCTCGGCCTTCACACGCCCGCCTCTTCCTCGGCGCGCTGCTTGGCGAGGTTCTCGGCGACCTCGGCGGCCCACACCTCGTTGGCCCTCGTGGTGTCCACTTCGAACTCGAATCGCCGCGTCATGTCCTCGGTGACGTCGGCCGCGTCGACATAGAACTGCTCGTACCAGCGTCGCAGCTGGTAGACCGGGCCGTCCTCCTCGCACAGCAGAGGATTGTCGATCGGGGTCTTGTTCTTCCAGATCTCGACGTCCTGCAGGAACCCGACGCCGATGCCCTTGGCCAGCTTCTCGGCGATCTTGTCGGCGTGCTCGTCGGAGATCCCGGGCATCTTCTTCACCATCACGCCCCATTGGAGCACGAAGGAGCTCGCCGTCACCGGGTAGTGGCAGTTGATCAGCACGTTCTCGATCTCGAAGCCCTGGAACGTGTTGAGCAGCGTGTTGATCATGTACGACGGCCCGAAGTAGGACGCCTCCGAGCGCAGCAGGTTCTCCTCGCCGCCGTAGTTGGACGCCATGCCCTTGTCCGGGCGGCCCTTGGTGTTGAGGTACTGGGTGGCGATGTGGCCCTCGAAGATGTTCTTGAAGTACGTCGGGAAGGCGTAGTGGATGTAGAAGAAGTGCGCCATGTCCACGACGTTGTCGATGATCTCGCGGCAGTTCGCGTTCTCGATGAGGATCGAGTCCCACGACCAGTTGCTCCACTCGTCGCTGAACGCGCCCTCGACCCGCGGGATCACGACGTCGTCGGGCGGCGGGTTGCCCTCCGGGTCGTTCCAGACGAACAGTTGCTGGTTTTCCTCCATCACCAGCCAGGACCGGGTCCGTGCCCGCAGCGGAACCCGCTTGGCGTAGGGGATCGCCACGCACTTGCCCTTGCCGTTCCAGCGCCAGTCGTGGAACGGGCAGGCGATCTCGTCACCCTTGACCGTGCCCTGGGTGAGGTCGCCGCCCATGTGCCTGCAGTAGCCGTCCAGCACGTTCAGCTTGCCCGACGAGTCGGCGAACACGACGAGCTTCTCACCGAAAGCCGAGATGGCGTGCGGTTTCCCGTCGCGGAAGCTCTCGGCAAGGCCCAGGCAGTGCCAGCCGCGGGCGAATCGCGCCGGCGGTGCCCCGGCGTCGATCGTGCGGACGGATTCGCCGCCTGACCTGGGTGCCTGTGTCATCGCTCAACCTCCGTGTCCTGCGGGACACTCCCTCGGGCGCGGGTGCCCCGCATAGGCACTGCCGGTCGGCCCGACAAACAGCTGCGCAATGGTAAGTTCATCGGCCCTCCATGCTCCTCTGATCTTCGTGTGCCAGCCGCTCGGCCGCAAGGTAGCCGAACACCATGGCGGGCCCGATCGTCGCGCCGGGCCCGGCGTAGGTGCGGCCCATCACCGCGGCGCTCGTGTTGCCCGCCGCGTACAGCCCGGCGATGACCGAGCCGTCCTCGCGCAGGACGCGGGCGTGCTCGTCGGTGAGCAGCCCGCCCTTGGTGCCGAGGTCACCGGGCACGATCTTCACCGCGTAGTACGGTGCTCGGTCCAACGGCCCGAGGCTCGGGTTGGGCCGGTTGCGCGGGTCGCCGTAGTAGTGGTCATACGCGCTGCGCCCGCGATGGAAGTCTTCGTCGACGCCGCGCCGCGCGAAGCCGTTGAACCGCGACACCGTCGAGGTCAGCGCCTCGGCCGGGACGTCGATGCGTTCGGCCAGCTCGGCCAGTGTCGGGGCTTTCGCCGCGATCCCGGCCTTGAACCACCGCCCCGGCAGTGGCTGCCGCGGGCCGAGCCCGGTGAACATGTACCGGTCGCGGTAGCGCTGGTCGAACACCAGCCATGTCGGGATGTGCTCGCCGGGCCCGTCACCTTCGCCGTACATCGCGTGCACGGCCTCGACGTAGGGCGCGGACTCGTTGACGAACCGCTCGCCCCTGGCGTTGACCATGAGGCACCCCGGCCGCGAGCGCTCGGCGAGCGCGAACCACGGGCCACCGGTGAGCGGCATCGACGGGCCCCACCACGCGTCGTCCATCAGGTCGAGCGCCGCGCCGAGCTTCAGCCCGGCGGTGATGCCGTCGCCGGTGTTGGCCTTGGCGCCGACCGTCCAGTCCGTTCCGATCGGCGCCCGCTGGTATTTCGTCCGCATCTCTTCGTTGTGCTCGAACCCGCCGCAGGCCAGGATCACGCCGCGTCGCGCGTGCAACAGCGTCTCGACGCCGTCGCGACGAACGAGCACGCCGGTGACCTTGTCGCCTTCGGTGCGCAGGTCGAGCAGCGGGGTGTCGAGCCAGACCCCGACGTTCGCGCGTTGCAGTCCCGCCCGCAGTCCGGCGGCCAGTGCCTGGCCCATCACGAGCTGGCGCTGTCCGCGGACGCGTCCGGCAAGCCATCGCATCCCCAGCCCGAACAGCCGCAGGATGCCGCGCGGGTGCCGGGCGATGAGGCTCAGCCAGCGGTAGTCCGCCTGGGTGAGCGGGACGCCGAGCGGGGGCGCGCTGTACGGCGCTTCGAGATTCGCGAGTTCGGGACCGAGCACCCGGCCATCGAGCGCGGCGGGCTCGACCGAGCGACCACCGGAGCGTCCGCCCGGTGCTTCGGGGTGGTAGTCGCTGTAGTCGCGTACCCAGCGGAAACGTAAGGGCGAGTGCTCGCAGACGAACTGGAGCACTTCGGGGCCACGTGCGAGATAGGCCTCGCGGCGTTCGGCCGGGACGACGTCGCCGACGATCGACGACAGGTATTCGCGGGCGTGTTCCGGCGGTTCGTCGATCCCGGCGGCCCGCAGCGCGTGGTTGCCCGGGATCCAGACACCTCCGCCGGAGCGTGCGGTCGAACCGCCGTAGCGGGAAGCTTTCTCTACGACGACGACGTCGAGGCCGAGGTGGGCCGCGGCGAGGGCTGCGGTCATCCCGGCGGCCCCGCTGCCGACCACAACCACGTCGAACTGGTTTTCCATCCCACCTCACCTGGAACGTGTTCCATCGGACTATTGGCCTGCTCGGAGCTGTCCTCGTCACCATAGACGAGAACGTGTTTCAGTTCTAGGGTGGTCGCCATGGACGAACTCGTCGCGGACGTGGTGATCGTGGGGTTCGGTGCCGCAGGCGCGTGCGCGGCGATCGAAGCCGCCGACGCCGGCGCCGACGTGCTCGTGCTCGACCGGTTCTCCGGGGGCGGCGCGAGCGTGGTGAGCGGTGGTGTCGTCTACGCCGGGGGCGGGACGGCGCAGCAACTCGACGCGGGGATCGAAGATACGCCCGACGCGATGCTCGATTACCTGCGCCTGGAGACCGATGGGGTCGTCTCCGAGGAGACCTTGCGGCGATTCTGTGCGTCGAGCCCGGACATGATCACTTGGCTGGAGGACAACGGCGTCCCGTTCGAGGGCAGCCTTTGCCCGTACAAGACGTCCTACCCCTCCGACGACCACTACCTCTACTACTCCGGCAGCGAGGCCGCCGGAGTATTCCGCGACGTCGCGAAACCGGCGCCACGCGGGCATCGGGTCAAAGGCCCCGGTACGTCCGGAAAGCTCCTGTTCGCCCGGCTCGCCGCCGCGGTACGACGCCGTGGCGTGCGCGTTCTCCCGCAGGCGCACGCCAGGACATTGACGGTCGACGACCAGGGCGCGGTCACCGGCGTCGTCGTCGACACGCTGCGCGACGCGCCCGCGTGGGTCCGCTCGACACATCGACGCCTCGCCCGTTACGCCGCGAAGCCCGGGATCTACGTGCCCGCGCTGCGTAAGGCGCTGCATCGCCGCGCTGCTCGCCTGGAACGGCGATACGGGCGCGAACTGCGGATTTCCGCGCGTCGCGGGGTGATTCTCGCGGCGGGTGGGTTCATCGCGAACCGGGAGATGGTGCGCGAACACGCGCCGGACTACCGGGGCGGGCTCGCGCTCGGGACGTCGGCGGACGACGGGTCGGGTATCCGGCTGGGTGTCGAGGCCGGTGCCACGACCGCCGGGCTGGACCGGATCTCCGCGTGGCGGTTCCTGGCTCCGCCCGCGGCCTTCCTCGGCGGGATCCTCGTCGACGCCGACGGCGGGCGGATCATCGACGAGTCGCGGTACGGCGCGGCGATCGGCGAGCGCATGATCGCCGCGCACGGCGGCCGCGGCTGGCTGCTGGTGGACGAGAAGATCGTGGCCGAGGCGCGGCGCGACGGGCGCTCGCAGAGCCAGTGGTTCCAATGGCTGCAACTTCGCTACCTGTTGCGTCGCGGCCGGGTCACCGGGACCACTCTCCTCGATGTCGCTCGTAAGGCCGGTGTCGACCCGGACGGTCTGCAAGCCACCGTCGAGGCCTACCGCACGGGGCCCGACCCGACGGGGAAACCGGCCGAGTTTGCCCGGCCCCTGGACGCGCCGCCGTACTCGCTCATCGACGTCTCCATCAAACCCAACCTCGGCTACCCGTGCCCGATGCTGACGCTCGGCGGATTGGCGGTCGACGAGGGCACCGGCGCGGTGCGCGGTGTGGACGGACGTGCCGTGCCCGGGCTGTACGCGGCCGGCCGTACCGCGGTGGGAATCTGTTCTAGGTCCTATGTGAGCGGTCTCTCGCTCGCCGACTGCGTGTTTTCCGGGCGCCGGGCGGGAATCAACAGTGCTCTTGCCCAGGGAGTTCTCGACAAAAACGAGAACGTGTTCTAGTCTTGGGTTCGGTTGAACACGAGAGAGGGACAGTGCATGAGCGAGCAGACCGCCCACGAGGTGATCGCCGGGGTCCGTGAGCTGCTCCCGGTCCTGCGGGAGCGGGCGCAGGAAGCTGAGGACGCGCGCCGCGTGCCCGAGGAGTCGGTCAAAGCCTTGCAGGAGACCGGATTCTTCAAGCTGTTGCAGCCGAAGCGGTACGGCGGCGTCGAGGCCGACCCGGTGAGCTTCTACACCGCGGTGAAGCTGATCGCGAGCGCGTGCGGGTCCACCGGATGGGTCGCTTCGATCCTCGGTGTGCACCCGTGGCACGTCGCCTTGTTCGACGGGAAGGCGCAGGAAGACGTCTGGGGCGCCGACACGGACGTCCGGATCTCGTCCTCCTACGCGCCGATGGGCAAGGCGACCGTGGTGGACGGCGGCTACCGGCTCACCGGCCGCTGGAGCTTCTCCTCCGGCTGCGACCACTGCACGTGGGTACTGCTCGGCGGGCCCGCCTTCGCCGATGGCAAGCCGGTCGACTTCTGCACCTACCTGCTGCCGATCTCGGACTACTCCATTGTGGACGTCTGGGACACGGTCGGCCTGCGGGGCACGGGTTCCAACGACATCGTCGTGGAGGACGTCTTCATCCCGCAGCACCGCGCGCTGAGTTTCATGGCGACGTCGAAGTGCAAGACGCCCGGGCAGGACGTCAATCCGGGACCGTTGTACAAGCTTCCGTACGGTTCGGTGCATCCGAGCACCATCACCGCGCCGATCATCGGGATGGCCCAGGGCGCCTACGACGCGCACGTCGAGCACCAGGGCAAGCGAGTGCGGGCGGCGTACGCCGGTGAACAGTCCAAAGAGGACCCTTTCGCCAAAGTGCGGATCGCCGAGGCGGGCAGTGAGATCGACGCCGCTTGGCTCCAGCTGACGCACAACATCGACGAGCTGTACCAGCTCGCCTGTCGTGGCGAGAAGCTCCCGTTCAGCACGCGGCTGCGCGTGCGCCGGGACCAGGTCCGCGGCACCGAGCGCGCCATCTCGGCGATCGACCGCCTCTTCGAGAACTCCGGTGGGCGGGCGTTGCAGGCAGGTACGCCGATCCAGCGATTCTGGCGCGACGCGCACGCGGGTCGTGTGCACGCGGCCAACGACGCCGAGCGCGCGTACGTCATGTTCGGCACCGGCGCCTTCGGGCTGCCCGTCGAGAATGCGATGGTGTGATGGAGGGCAAGTACGTCGAGACCCCGGGCGGGCTGAAGCTGCACTACCACGAGGCCGGGGCGGAGCATCCGGAGACGGTGATCTTCCTGCACGGCGGCGGCCCCGGCGCGTCGGCGTGGAGCAACTTCGGCCGCAACCTCCCGGTGTTCGCCAAATCGTACCGGGTGCTCGCCGTCGACCAACCCGGGTTCGGGCGGTCCGACAAACCCACCGAGCATCCGCAGTACTTCCGACACAGTGCCGACGCCGTCGCCGGGCTGATGGACGCGCTCGGCATCGAACGGGCGCATTTCGTCGGCAACTCGCTCGGCGGCGGCGCCGCGGTGCGGCTCGCGCTGAGCCATCCGAAGCGTGCAGGGCGGCTCGTGCTGATGGGGCCGGGCGGGCTGAGCGTCAACGTGTTCGCACCCGACCCGACCGAGGGAGTCAAGAACCTCTCGCGGTTCGGTGGTGCTCCCACGCGCGAGAACCTCGAGGCGTTCCTGCGGATCATGGTGCACGACCAGGCGCTCATCACCGACGAGCTGGTCGACGAACGGCTCGCCACCGCGAGCACCCCGGAGTCGCTGGCCGCGATGCGGGCGATGGGCAAGTCGTTCATGCTGCCGGACTCCTATGAGGAGGGCATGCTCTGGCGGGACGCGCATCGGCTGCGGCAGCGGGTCCTGCTGATCTGGGGCCGTGAGGACCGGGTCAACCCGCTCGACGGCGCGCTGCTCGCGCTCAAGACGATCCCGCGCGCGCAGCTGCACGTCTTCGGCGGTTGCGGGCACTGGGCGCAGCTGGAGAAGTTCGACGAGTTCAACCGGCTCGCCCTCGACTTCCTGGGGAGTGCGTGATGGGTATCCGTTCACTGGGCTATCTCCGCATCGAGGCCACGGACATGGCCGCGTGGCGGGAATACGGGCTCAAGGTACTCGGCATGGTCGAAGGCAGCGGCACCGATCCGGACGCCCTGTATTTGCGGATGGACGACTTCCCGGCGCGATTGGTCGTCTTCCCCGGCGAGAAGGACCGGCTCGCGCAGGCGGGCTGGGAGGTGGCGAACGCGGGCGAGCTGGACGAGATCCGTGACCGGTTGGACGCGCATTCGGTGCCCTACAAGGAAGGAACCCCCGAACAGCTCGCCGACCGACAGGTCGACGGCCTGGTGTCCTTTGTGGATCCTTCGGGTAATGAGCTGGAGGTCTTCCACGGCGTCGCGTTGCAGCATCGGCGGGTCGTCAGCCCGTACGGGCATCGCTTCGTGACGGGGGAGCAGGGGCTCGGGCATGTCGTCCTTTCCACTCACGATGACGACGCCGCGCTGCACTTCTACCGCGACGTCCTGGGCTTCCGGTTGCGTGACTCGATGAGGCTGCCTCCACAGCTGGTCGGCCGTCCCGCCGATGGCGCGCCGGCGTGGCTGCGCTTCTTCGGCTGCAACCCACGGCACCATTCGCTGGCGTTTCTGCCGATGCCGACCCCGAGCGGGATCGTTCACCTCATGGTCGAAGTCGAGAACACCGACGATGTCGGGCTGTGTCTGGACCGTGCGATCCGTCGTAAGGTGCCGATGTCGGCGACCCTCGGGCGGCACGTCAATGACTTGATGCTCTCATTCTACATGAAGACCCCTGGCGGCTTCGACGTGGAGTTCGGCTGCGAGGGTCGTCAAGTCGACGACGAAAGCTGGATCGCCCGCGAAAGCACCGCGGTTTCGTTGTGGGGCCATGACTTCTCGGTCGGTGCCAGGCCGCCGGGGTCGTCATGACCGCCGTGAGCGAGATCGACGCGGCGCGGTTCCGATCGGTGCTGGGGCACTTCTGCACGGGTGTCACCGTGATCACCGGTCACGACGGGACCGCGCCGGTCGGGTTCGCCTGTCAGTCGTTCGCGGCGTTGTCCCTGGAACCGCCGCTGGTGTTGTTCTGCCCCGCGAAGACGTCCCGTACGTGGCCGGTGCTGGAATCGGCCGGGGTTTTCGCGGTCAACGTGCTGGCCGAGGAACAACAGGAGATCAGCGCCGTCTTCGGTGCCCGCGGCACCGACAAGTTCGCCGCGGCGCCCTGGACACCGGCACCGTCCGGTGCTCCCTTGCTGAACGGTGCCCTGACCTGGATCGACTGTGCCCTGGAAGCGGTGCACACGGCAGGCGACCACTACGTCGTCATCGGCCGTGTCACCGCGCTCGGCGACGTCTCCGATGCCCGTCCGCTGCTGTTCCACCGGGGCCGCTACACGGTCACCGAACCGGTACCCGACGCTCTGGCGGCTCTCATGCCTTGGCCTCGTCCGGACGACTGGCTCTGAGTTCCGGCGATCTCCTGGTCGCCGCGCGTTCTACGTTCGGTTTCAGCCGGTAGGGAGGTCTAGGGCAGGGCTTCGCCGCAGCGCGGGTGTTGACGTTCCCGTTCGTCATCGCGTCGTGGGGCTGTCGACGTCGGCACACCATGGCGCCGATTTCACCAGTCACCCGGGGGTCGGTTTCATCACTCCGGTCCATCCGTTTCCGCTCTGTTAAGCAGAAAAACACGGAATCAGGCGCGGTTTTCCTTGAAGGAAGATCGTCATTTATTGTGCTGGGCAACGGTTTTCCTTCAGACTAGTCCTGTGTGGACAGTTGATTTCGGTCGATTCATCATTTCGTGTGATGTATGTCATGCGTGTTCGGACTTACCGTGGAGCGCGTGACCAGTTCAACCGTTCCCCCGTCCTCGCTCGACACCGCTGGTGCCGATGCGGCTTTGTCCGAAGCGTGTGCTCTGGAGAAGGAGATCTCCCGGGTGCGGGCGCGTCAGATGCGTGCCCTTGACCGCTATTCCCGCTGTGTCGGTTCGCGAAGATCCGCCACAGCGGAGCTGGCTCTCGTCGCGTCGATGACCTCCTACCAGGCTGAGAAGAAGCTCGCCCTGGCCGAGGCCTTGGTGCGAAGGTTGCCGTGCACCCTGGCGGCGATGGAGCGCGGTGAGATCGACGAGCTCAAGGCCGCCAAGATCGCCGAACCGACGTCCGTGCTGTCCGACGAGCTGGCACGGCGGGTGGACGAGATCATCGTGCAGCGGCTCGCGGGGAAGAACTCCAGCACGCTACGGCGGGCGGTGAACTGGGTCGTCATGAGTGTGGACCCGGAGGGGTACGCGGGGCGTTCGAAGGCGCGGCGGCGGACTCGGCAGATACGGCTGCATCACGACGACGAGACCATGAGCACCCTCACTGCGAAGCTGCCGGTCGAGCAGGCCGGCGCCATCTACGCCTCGGTCGACCGTGCCGCGAGGAAGGCGCGGCGCCTGCCTGGGGAGACACGCACCACCGAACAGCTGCGGGCCGATGTGTTCGCCGATCGACTGCTTGCCGCCCGCCACGGTGACGCAGGCGTTCGTGCGGACATCCACGTCTACGTCGACCTGCTCACCCTCGCCGGGTTGAACAAGAAGCCCGCCGAGCTGGCGGGGTATGGGCCGATCCCCGCATGGCTGGCGCGTCAGATCGCCACCGATCCCAACTCCACCTGGACCCGGCTGATCACCGATCCCGACACCGGCCAGTTGCTGTCGGTCGGGCGCCGGAAGTACCGGCCCCCGGCGAATCTCGATGGCTTCATCCGGGTTCGCGATCGGGAATGCGGAACCCCGGGGTGTCACCGTCCGGCTCAGTTCGCCGACATCGACCACGTCGACGATTGGCACGCCAAGAATGGCGAGACCAGTGTCGACAACCTGGGTGGACGGTGCGGCTTCCATCACAAGGTCAAGGACGAACCCGGATGGCAGCATATCCCGCACAAGGACGGGAGTTACACCATCATCACCCCCACGGGACGTCGCTTCACCCACGGCCCAGAACCACTTCACGAACCCCGCAGGCCCAAAGGCCCGGAGGTGCACAGCGCTGACCGATCACGTCGAAACCGGAAAAACGGAAAACGGAAAAATTCAGAAAATGGACGCCCTGTCGCGACTCGCTCGGCAACCCTAACGTCTCGGGAAAAGCTGGAAAACAGCCCAGTACGCCCGACGACAGGGAGCGAGCAAAGTGAAGGTACAACTGCGCAGAGGGGCCGGAGCGAGTCTCGCGGCCGCCGTCATCGCCACGCTCGCCGGCGTCATCCCGGCGCAGGCGGCGGAAGGTGCCATCGTCGGCGCCGGGGAAGCGGGGGCCATTCAGGACAGTTACATCGTGGTTCTCAAGAACGGGGCGACAGCGAACAAGGCCGGTGAACTGGCCGGCCGGTTCGGCGGGCAGATCGGAAAGGTGTTCTCCCAGGCAATCGATGGTTTTTCGGTGAAGGTCGACGCCCGGCACGCCCGGCAGATCGCGGCCGACCCCGCGGTGAAATTTGTCGAGCAGAACAAGACCGTGCGTGCCGAGGAGGCCCAGCAGAACCCGCCGTCCTGGGGGCTTGACCGAATCGACCAGCGCAAACTACCGCTGGACAACAAGTACACCTATTCCACCACAGCCTCGAACGTAAACGTATACGTCCTCGACACCGGGATCCGTGCCACGCATCAGACGTTCGGCGGGCGTGTCCATACAGGCTACGACTTCGTCGACAACGACACGAACGCCGACGACGGCTATGGCCATGGTACGCACGTGGCCGGCACGATCGCCGGATCGCAGTACGGCGTGGCGAAGGGAGCGCAACTCTACCCGGTACGCGTGCTTGACTCGAACGGAAGCGGCACACTCGACAACGTGATCGCAGGCGTCAATTGGATCACCACGAACGCCAAGAAGCCCGCGGTCGCCAACGCGAGTCTCGGGGGCGGCGTGTCGACGGCATTGGATACCGCCGTGCGCAACTCGGTCAAATCCGGTGTCACTTGGACGATCGCGGCCGGGAATTCGAACACCAACGCTGCTAACAGCTCGCCCGCACGAGTGAAGGAAGCCATTACGGTCGCGGCGGCGGACAAGACCGACACCCGGGCTTCGTTCTCCAACTACGGTTCGGTGGTCGACCTGTTCGCTCCTGGCGTCGGCATCACCTCCGCCTGGAACACGAACGACACCGCTACCTACACTGGCAACGGGACGTCGTTCGCCGCGCCCCACGCTGCCGGCGCGGCGGTTCTCTATCTCTCGTCCCACGTGAACGCTACCGCCGCTCAAGTCGAGCAGGCGTTGGTCGCCGCGGCGACGCCGAACCTCGTGAAGAACCCCGGGGCGGGAACCCCGAACCGCACGCTGTACATCGGACCCTGACCACCTGCCTGTGAGCGGGGTGTGCTCCGGCCGGACCAGGGCGCACCCCGTTTCACCATTCCCAGCGGACACCGATACGGCCGGTGACGTCGAATGCCACATGATGCGCGGACCCGGTCGCGTTCGGGACCAGCTCGGCGAACTGTGTGACGTTCTCCCCGGACGGCGACTGCGACCGCACACAGCGCAGTGGCGTCCGCGTGGGGGCGAAGCTCAAATCGAGGAGGTAGTTCTTCGTGGTGACGGGAAACCGCCGGGCGAACCCGTCACCGGAGAGCCGCGAACGCCGTGGCGGGTAGACGATCCGGTAGTCCATGATGATCGTCTCACCGTGACGCAGCGGCGAGTCGAACAGCAGCTCCGCGCTGAGCACGCCTTCGCGCCGGTCGACACCGATCCGCCCGGTCGCGCAGTGACGGCTGGCGACAACCTCGGGCACGTGTCCCGGATCGATGTCCCAGTGCAGGGGCCAGCGATCCGGCCCGTTCCGTTCCGCCCGCAGCACCTGCCGGACGAAGACCGCCTCGAGTCCGCCCAGCGCGCCGACCTCGGCGCGATCCTGCACGCTCAGCGGGATGAGCCCGTCGGCAGGGAACGCCGGGGCGGGCCGTGCGTAGCGGCCGCGGGGACGCGGTGGCCCCAGCAGTGAGCGCAGCGACCTCGGCGGGACCGCCAGTACCTGCTCCAGTTCGACCAGGGCGCGCAGGGACTCCGGCCGTTCCGGCCGGCGCCTGCCCGACTGCCAATGGCTCAGTGTCGGCACACTGATCGAGATGCCCCGCATCCGGAGCCGGTACTGGATCCGGTCCAGCGACAGCCCGCTGGCGGTGATGGCGGCGCGCAGGGCCAGCGGGAACTCACCGGACGTCTCTTCGGCGACACTTGTCATCGGTACTCCTCGTCGCGAGTTCATCGATCGGGGTAGTTCGAGTACTCAGCGACGGAAACAACACGGACGCGTTACCGGGAAGCGCCTCTTTCGTGTGAGTGACTGACGAGGTGACATGCACCGAACGTAAGCAACGGTGTGTGGAGTGTCAACGTTGCCCGGATCGTGAATCCCCTCGGATGGGGGAGCCCGCCTCGTGCAGGTGCCGCAGTGCCTGCCGGTAGGAGTCGATCAGCCCGGTCTGGGTGTAGGGGATGCCCACCTCGGCGCAGTACGCCTCGACGATCGGCTGTGCCCGTCGCAGGTGCGGGGACGGCATGCTCGGGAACAGGTGGTGTTCGACCTGGTAGTTGAGTCCGCCCAGCGCGACGTCGACGAACCGGCCGCCGCGCACGTTGCGCGACGTCAGCACCTGTTTGCGCAGGAAGTCGAGTTCGGGTTTCCCGGTCAGTGTGGGCATGCCCTTGTGGTTCGGCGCGAAGATGGATCCCATGTAGACGCCCCATAGTCCTTGGTGGAGGGCGAAGAACGCCAGTGCCTGCACCGGCGTCAGGACTACCAGCAATGCGCTGAGGTAGACCGCGAAGTGTGTGAACAGCAGCGCGGCTTCCAGTCCTCGCCGCTTCAGTCCCGGTTGCCGGACAGCGCGGATCCCGGACCAGTGCAGGTTCAGACCCTCCAGCGTGAGCAACGGGAAGAAAAGGAAAGCCTGGTAACGGCCGATGAACCGGGGCAGTCCTCGGCTCGCCCGCGCCTGGTCCTTCGACCATACGAGGATGTCCGGGTCGACGTCGGGATCCAGGTCCTCGTGGTTCGGGTTCGCGTGGTGGCGGGTGTGCTTGTCCATCCACCAGCCGTAGCTCATCCCGATGCCGAGATTGCCCGCGATCCGCCCGGCGATCTCGCTCGGCCGCCGGGTGCGGAACACCTGGCGGTGCGCAAGGTCGTGGGAAAGCAGTGCGATCTGGCCGAACATCACCGCCTGGAACACGGCGATCGCGAGCTGCCACCACGATTCGCCGATCAGCGCGAACGCGACCCAGCCCGCAATGAACAGTGTGGTCACCAGCGCGATGCGGGCGGTGTAGTAGCCGGGACGGCGAACGAGCAGCCCAGCTTCGCTGATGCGACGGGAGAGCCGGGCGAAATCGCTGCCCGAGCTCGGGGGCGCGGGATGCACGAGATTGTCTGTGGTCACGCCCCGAGTCTTTCGACCGGCGTGATCACGGAGAATCCTGTGCGCACCAGGTTTCGTACGGGGGCAGGCCCCACCTGGGCAGCTCAGCGGATGGCCGCCGCCAGTTCCCGTGTTTCCACGTTGACGCCGTTCAACTGCACCACGGGTTCGGCGCCGTGAAGCAGCGCGCGGCGGTACTTCGCGGTCAGCGCCACCGATTCGCCTGGCCAGAGGGTGACGTAGTCGTCGCTCCAGATCGCCGGTGCGACTTCGCCGCCGTCGGCGGTCACTGTGGCGCGGAGGAAGAACGCGACCTTGTCGCCGGTGTTGGTCAGGGTGACGGTCGTGGTGACGTCGTCGCCGCGGGCCTCGCTGCCGGCGTTCACGGACACGGTGCCGGGGGCGAGCCGGCGCAGACCGCTGAGGTCGGCATACGCGGTCTGGGGGCTCAGTCGCCACTCGTCGGCCTGGTAGTTCACTTCGTCCGGCTTGGTCGAAAGCCAGTAGACGTTGCGATCGACGACGTTTCCCTGTGCGTCACGCAGCAGGAGCCGGACGAAATAGGTGGTGGAAACACCGTCCGGGACGGGCACGGTGTCCAGAGTGGACGCCGCGTTTCCCTTGGCGGTCACCGAGTTCGTGGTGTGATCGTAGCGCTGGGTGCCGTCGAGATCGAAAACCGTGGTCTGGACGGACAACGGTCCGGCGTCCCGCAGTCCGGTGTTCACCAGCGCCACGGCGGAGTTGTCGTAGCGGTACTGCACATGCAGCGGCCGTAGCGCGGTCCGGGCGCCGAAGTACCCGCCGGAAGGTGCCATCGAGTAGTCGTACAGATGCCAGAAAAGCGACGGCCAGGCGTTGTTCAGCAGCCAGTAGATCGTCCCCGTCGCCGGTCTGTCCGTTGTGGACTGTTCGGCGCCGTATGCCTCGAACTGGGCCCGGTTGACCTCGTAGTTGGCCAGCTGTGACTTCTCGGCGAAATCCGCCAGATCGGCGGGCTTCCCGTAGCGGCGTTCCAGCGCGGTGGAGTATTCGGCCAGCCGGTCGAAGTTCGACGACCAGGAAAGGTGGAACTGCGGTTTGTCACCGTGTTGCCAGAGATCCGCCAGTTCCCGCGGCGAAAGGATCTTCTCCAGGCTGCGCAGGTCCGGGATGGCAGGGCCTGGCCCGTGCTCCGCCTCGAAACCGAACGCGCCGCCCTTCTGCTTCCCGTACCAGTAGGACGGCGGCACCCACCAATAGGGGCCGAGGCCCTTGTTCCCGGACGGGCCCAGCCGCGGGCTGGTGCGCCAGCCGATGGACGAGATGATCGGCGCCTGCCAGTCCGACGCGGCGAGCCCGTCGAGATACTCCTTCTCGACCTCCGGAGCGGGGGCCGTGTCACTGCCCACGTAGAACCCCAGGATGCTCGGGTGGTTGCGCAGCCGGTGCCCTTCGGTGACCGCGGAGGCCTTGGCGACCGCGTGGTCGGCCGGGGACCACTTGGCGTAGGCCTGCCATTTCGTGCAGCACTCCCAGCCGGGGAGCAGCATGATGCCCAGCCGGTCGGCGAGCTGGTAGAACTCGTCGTTCTCGCCCTTGCCCTCCAGCCGGATCGTGTTCAGGCCGAGATCGCGGATGTAGGAGAACTCGTCCTCGAGCCGCCTGGCGTCGTAGCGCAGGAACAGGTCGGGCGCCCAGCCCGCCCCGCGTACGAGGAACGGCTTGCCGTTGACGGTGTAGTACCGGTCCCCGGCGTCGTTCAGCCGGGACTGGACGTCGCGGACACCGAAGTCCGTGCCGGCCCGGTCGGACGGGGTGCCGTCCGCGGACACCGCCATCGTCAGGCGGTACATCGGCTGGTCGCCCATCTGGGCGGGCCACCAGACCCGGGGGTGATCGAGGTGGACCGGCTCGAAGGTCACCGTCACGCTCTCGTGCGGTGCGAGAGTGACGGTCTTCCCGAAGGAGAACGAGTCGATCCTCCCGTCGGCCTTCGCCACAACGGTTTGATCGGTGTTGTTCGTCAGATCCGCCTTGACCGTCAGCTCGGCCGAGCCCAGGTCCGGCAGTGCCAGCCGGGTGACCACCCGTGGATCGCGCAGGGACACCGCCCCGGTCTCGACGAACCGGACGTCACGCCAGACACCCATGCTGTTGTCCGGCGGCGGCTGGCTCCAGTCGAGGAAACCGATCGACAGGTCCGGACAGGGGTCCGTCTCGGGGTCGAGGCACAGCGAGGACGGGAACACCTTGATGGCCAGCGCGTTGACGCCGGGCCGCACCAGCCCGGAAACGTCGAAGTGGTGTGCCGGATACGCTCCCGCGACCACGTCCGGCCCGGCGATCATGGTGCCGTTGAACCACACCTCGGCCTTGGGGATCACGCCGCCCGGCAGGTCCACGAAGGTGTGCGTCTCCGGTTTCGGGCCGGCGGTGATCGTCGTCCGATACCACCACGGCACGGTGAAGTCCTGGGGATTCACCTTGTCCCGCAGGCTCGCCGAATAGTTCAGATCCGGGTACTTGCCCGCCGCGACGAGCCCGCCGAGGACGGTCGAGCGCGCGGGCACCGAGGTCCACGCCCCGTCGTCGTAAGACGGCGAAGAAAGCGCCGCACCGTCCTGACCGGCCTGCCCGCTCGACTGTAACCGCCAGCCGGTGACGGTCCGTGTCTGGCCTGCCCCGGCGGCGGCCGGGAATTCCGGCACCCCGTCCCGCGGCGGAGCCGAACTCACCACGAAGTACGAGAGGAGCAGGACAGCGACCAGCCACGGGATCCGATACGCCGTTCGGGCTCTCCACTTCGACACGCTCGTCGCCCCCACCCCACCCGCTGAAACGCAGTGTGAAGACTCTAGCGCAGGAACCTCAGCTGACCGGGCGAACGTGCGGCAGGTGCCGGTGCGGTGCGCCGAAGAGCTGCGCCGTGGCGTGGGCGCGTTTGAAGTACCGGTGGGCTGGATGTTCCCAGGTCGCGGCGATCCCGCCGTGCAGCTGGATCATTTCGGCGGCGACCGTGCTCAGCGCCTCCGAGCAGTGCACCTTCGCGACCGCGGCGAGCCGGGACGACTCCGGCGCCGCGTAGGCCGCCGAACGCGCAGTCTCCACCAGGACGTGCAGATCGGCCATCCGGTGCTTGAGTGCCTGGAAGCCCCCGATCGGGCGACCGAACTGGCGGCGCTGCCCGGCGTACTCCACGGTCAGCTCCAGCGCTCGCGCCGCGGCACCGGCCTGTTCTGCGGCGAGCACCGCGCAGGCGACATCGCGGATCTGTGCCGGATCGACGGGCCCGAGCGGACGTGCCATGGCGTGGTCGAAGGTGATGGTGGCGAGCGCGCGGGTCTCGTCCATCGCGGGCACGGCCACGCGGTGCACCCGATCCTGCCGAGTGTCCACTTCGTACAGAACGGGGCCGGTCCCGGTGTCGGCGATGGCCAGGAGGACCGGCGCGTTCGCGCCGTCGAGAACGTAGTGCGCAGTTCCGTCCACTGTGGATTCATCGCCACGGCACGCGAACTGGGTGGTCGACCAGTCACCGTGTTCGTCGGTCCACGCCAGGGCGCCGACGGTGCCTTCGGCGAGCTGGGGGAGGAGCCGTGTGCAAGCGGCTTCGTCGCCGCACGCCAGCAGGGCGTGCACGGCGAGTACCGCGGAGCCGAGGAAGGGCACGTCCGCGAGGACACGTCCCAGCTCCTCGGCGACGACCTGGACGTCGGTGGTTTCCGCGCCGAGCCCGCCGAACCGTTCGGGGACCGCGAGGGCGGCGACGCCGATGTGCTCGCACAGCGCGGGCCACGGGTTCGCCTCGCGGGCCAGCAGCTTCCGGACTCCCGCGCGGAGTTCGTCCTGTTCCGGGGTGAAGGTCATCGGGCCACCGTCTCCAGTACACGCCGCCGGTGGATTTCCGCCGTCCCCCAGGCGGAAGCCAGCGCGCGGACGCGGGTGAGCCGCAGGCCGAGCGGGTGTTCGGCGGTGTAGCCGATCGCGCCGTGCACCTGCAGGCCCGTGCGGGCGGCCAGCAACGCGGCATCACCGCACGCGACCTTCGCCGCCGAGACGTCTTCCGGTGCCATCGTGACCGCCGCGCCGTACAGCAGGGGCCTGGCGAGTTCGAGCGCGGTGACCACGTCGGCCAGCAAATGCTTGACCGCCTGGTACTGGCCGATTTCCCGGCCGTACTGACGGCGTTGCCCGGCGTAGGTCACCGACGCGTCCAGGAGCCAGCGGCCCGCGCCGAGCAACTGGGCCGCCGTCGCCAGCACGCCGAGTTCGAAGGCACGCCCGGCGTCCTGGGCTGGACCGAGATCGGCGTCGGGGGTACCGGGGGACAAGCGCCGGGAACCGTCCAGAGAGGACAGCGTGTCGCCGGGGGTGAACGAGCGGAGCCGGGACCCGTCGACGGCGATCCGGACGTCCGCGACGTCGGCGTCCAGCGCGTAGGGGACGTGCGGGGCGAAGATGACCGACGCGAGTGTCTCGCCGGTGGCGAGCTTGGCGAGCCGGTCGTCACCGAGCAGGGCCGGCGCGACAGCCACCGTGTCGGTCCACGGCCCGGGAACGCAGTACTCGCCGAGTGCTTCGCAGGCGACGACGAGATCGGCCACTTCCGCCGCCAGCCCGCCGAAAGGCTCCGGGACGGCCAGTGCGGTGACGCCGAGATCGGCGAGGCGGCGCCAGATCTTCAAGCCGGGAGCCGGATCCCCCGCGGCCCACGCCCGGTTCGCGGCGTCGGTGTCCAGTGTGGACAGAAGGTCGCCGAGACTGGTGGCGAAGCTGGCTTGCTCGGCCGACAGCGCGAACTTCATCGTTTCTCCTTAGGCAGGCCCAGCAGACGTTCGGCGACGATCGTGCGCTGGATCTGGTCGGTGCCGCCGTAGATCGGACCGGCCAGGGAGAACAGCCAGCCGTCCGTCCACGGCCCGCGCAGTTCCGCGGCCGGGCCGAGCACGTCCAGCGCGGTCTCCTGCAGCGCGACGTCGAGATGGGACCAGAACAGCTTGTTGACGCTCGACTCCGGGCCGAGCTCGGCGCCTTCGGCGAGCCGGGTGAGCGTGCCGAAGGTATAGAGCTGGTAGGCCCGCGCGCCGATCCAGGCGTCCGCGACCCGCTCGGCCGTCGCGTCGGGACGGTCCGCGCGGGACCACAAGTCGACAAGCCGATCCGCGGCGGCGAGGAACCGGCCGGGGCTGCGCAGCGAAAGGCCGCGTTCGTTGTTCGCGGTCGTCATCGCGACCCGCCAGCCCTCGCCGGGGGCGCCGATCACGTCCTCGTCGGGGACGAACACGTCGTCGAAGAAGATCTCCGCGAAACCCGGCTCCCCGTCCAGCTGCGGGATGGGGCGGACAGTCACGCCCTCGGCACGCAGATCGGCCATCAGGTAGGTGAGGCCGCGGTGGCGCACGGCGTCCGGATCGCTGCGGAACAGCCCGAACGCGCGATCGGCGAACGCGGCGCGGGAACTCCATGTCTTCTGGCCGTTCAGCACCCAGCCACCGTCCACACGGGACGCGGTGCTGCGCAGCGCGGCGATGTCGCTGCCCGCCTCCGGCTCCGACCACGCCTGTGCCCAGACCTCCTCCGCGCGCGCCATCTTCGGCAGGATCCGGCGCAGCTGCTCCTCGGTACCGTGGGAGAACAGCGTGGGCGCGAGCATGAAGATGCCGTTCTGGTTGACCCGGCCCGGCGCGCCCGCCGCGTAGTACTCCTCCTCGAACAGCACCCACTCCAGCAGGCTCGCGTCGCGACCGCCGAGATCACGCGGCCACGAGACGACCGACCAGCGCGCGTCCGCGAGCTGTGCCTCCCACTCCCGGTGCCGGGCGAACCCTTCCACGGTGTCGAACGACGGCAACGGCTCGGCCGGCACGTGCTCGGCCAGCCACGCGCGGGCCTCGTCACGGAAGGCGCGGGCCGGCGCGTCGAGTTCGAGATCCATCAGGCCCCCCGTCCGGCGTCACGCATGGAACGGGCGTCCTGCCCGCCGAGCGAGTCACCGCCCGACAGCTCGGCGTTGTGGGCGTGCGCGAAGTGGTGCAACCCGAACACCGAGTCCATTCCGGACCGCAGGCCCATCAGGTCTTCGGCCTGGTTGACCGCCTTCTTCGCCAGCGCGAGCCCGAACCGCGGCATCTCGGCGATCTTCTCCGCCAGGGCAAGGGTTTCGGCCTCCAGCTCGGCCCGGGGCACGACCCGGTTGAGCATGCCCCATTCCTTCGCCTGCGCGGCGGTGAACCGCTCGCCGGTGAACAGCACTTCCTTGGCCGCCCGCGGCCCGAGTACCCAGGGATGGGCGAAGTACTCGACGCCGGGAATGCCCATGCGTACCACGGGATCGGCGAAGAACGCGTCGTCGGAGGCGACGATGAGGTCGCACACCCACGCCAGCATGAGCGCCCCGGCGATGCACGCGCCCTGCACGCTCGCGATCGTCGGCTTGGGGATTTCCCGCCAGCGGCGGCACATTCCCAGGTACACTTCGGACTCCCGGGCGAACCGCTGGTCGCCGCCCTCGGCGCCGACGTGGTCCCACCACAGCACGGCCTTGCGTTCGAAGGAGACGTCCGCGTCGCGGCCGGGTGAGCCGATGTCGTGGCCCGCCGAGAAATGCTTTCCCGCGCCCGCCAGCACGATCACCTTGACCTCGGTGTCGTCCACGGCACGGGTGAACGCGGCGTCGAGCGCGTAGGTCATCGCGGAGTTCTGCGCGTTGCGGTACTCCGGCCGGTTCATGGTCACCAGCGCGACCGGGCCGCGCCGTTCGTAGCGCACCACCTCATCCATCGGACTCCTCCCGCAGAACTCGCTTCAGTACCTTCCCCGACGGATTCCGCGGCAGCTCGGCGCGGAAGTGCACGAAACGGGGAACCTTGTAGTTGGCCAGGTTTTCCTTGCAGTACGCGATGACGTCCTCTGTGGACAGTGTGTGGCCGCGGCGGAGGACGACGTGTGCCTTGCCGACCTCGCCGAGCCGGTGGTCCGGGACGCCGATGACGGCCGATTCGGCGACGCCGTCCAGCCGGGCCAGCGTCTGTTCCACCTCGGCGGGGTAGACGTTGAAGCCGCCGCAGGTGTACATGTCCTTGAGCCGGTCGGTGATCCGCAAATTGCCCCGCGCGTCCTGCTCGCCGACATCGCCGGTGTGCAGCCATCCGTCCGCGTCGATCGCATCCGCCGTCGCCTCCGGATCGTCGAGGTAACCCAGCATCACGTTCGGGCCGCGCAAAAGGATTTCGTCGCGTTCCCCGAGCTTCACCTCGAAATCCGCGGTGGCCCGGCCCGCTGTCCTGGCGACCACCTCGGCCGGGTCTTCGGGACGGCACATCGTGGCCACCACGGCCTCGGTGAGCCCATACGCGGTGAGCACGGTGTCGAAACCCAGTTCGGCGCGCATCCGCTCGACGAGGGTCACGGGCACGACCGCGGCGCCCGTGACCGCGAGCCGGAGACTGGACAGATCGTGGTTCGCGCGGTCCGGCGCGTCCAGCAGGACCTGGTAGATCGTCGGCGCGCCCGGGAGGACGGTGATCCGCTCGGTCTCGATCAGCCGCAGCGTTTCGGCGACGTCGAAAGTGCGTTGCGGCACGAGCGCCGCCCCGGTCAGCAGCGAGACGACGATTCCGGCCTTGTATCCGAAACTGTGGAAGAACGGGTTGATCACCAGAAAACGGTCGTCCGCGGTCGCGCGCCCGCATTCCGCCCACGCCCGCGCGACGCCGAGGACCTGCCGATGACTGCTCATCGCGCCCTTGCTGCGGCCGGTCGTGCCCGAGGTGAACAGGATGTCGCTGACGTCGTCCGGCATTGCCGGGCTGGCGAACTCCTCGTCGTACGCGGCGAGCGCGTCCCATTCGGTGACGCCGTTCAGTCCCTCCTCGACGCCTTCGACCGGGACGCGCAGCACGGTCGGCGGCAGCGCCCCGCCGAGGGCGGCGAGCCTGTCGACGCCGAGGAACCGGCCGGTCACGACCAGCGCGGACACCTTGGCGCGGGTGAGGATGTCGGTGGTCTCCGGCGCGGTGAACCGGGTGCTGATCGGCACGAGGGTCGCTCCGGCGTACAAGGCGCCGAGCCCCGCGACGACCCAGTGCCACGTGTTGGGGGAGCAGACCGCGACTCGGTCACCCGGCCGGATTCCCCGGTCGTGGAAGAACCCCGCGCAGCGCCGCACGTGCCGCCGGAGGTCGCGGAAGGTCAGCCGGACGTCGCCGTCGACGACCGCTTCGTGATCGGCGAAGTGCTCCGCGGCGGCGTCGAGTGCCGCCGGGATGGTCGGCTCCCGCATCGAGACCTCCCTAACAAGTGCTTGGTAGGGTAGCCTACGCAGGAGTCCCCGATTTGGCCAGCGGCCGAAGTGCTCAGTGAGGAGGAGCCTTGGCGGACACCGAATTCCGGGCGCGGATCCGGAGCTGGCTCGCCGAGCGGCTGCGCGGCGAGTTCGCCGCCCTGCGCGGCCTCGGCGGTCCCGGCCGGGAGCACGAGGCGTTCGACGAGCGCGTCGCCTGGGAGAAGGAGCTGGCCGCCGGTGGCTGGAACTGTCTCGGCTGGCCCGCCGAGTACGGCGGGCAGGACGCGTCGTTCGAGCAGCAGGTGATCTTCCACGAGGAATACGCCCGCGCGGACGCCCCGGCGCGGGTCAGTCACGTCGGCCAGGAACTGCTCGGGCCGACACTGCTGGCGTCCGGGACACCGGAGCAGAAGCGCCGGTTCCTGCCCAGGATCGTGGCCGTCGAGGAGCTGTGGTGCCAGGGCTATTCCGAACCGGGCGCCGGATCCGATCTCGCGGCCGTTTCGACGTCGGCGCGGCTCGAGGGTGACGAATGGGTCATCAGCGGGCAGAAGGTGTGGACGTCGCTCGCGCACGTCGCCGATTGGTGTTTCGTATTGGCGCGCACCGAATCCGGCTCGAAGCGTCATCACGGTCTGTCCTATCTGCTCGTCCCGATGCGACAGTCCGGAGTGGACGTCCGGCCGATCCGGCAGATGACCGGGACCTCGGAGTTCAACGAGGTGTTCTTCGACGGTGCGCGGACCGCGAAGGATCTCGTGGTCGGCGAACCGGGCGACGGCTGGCGGATCGCGATGGGCACGCTGGCCTTCGAACGCGGCGTCGCGACACTGGGCCAGCAGGTCGGGTTCCGGCGCGAGCTGGAGGCGCTGACCGAACTCGCCGAGCGGACCGGGGCGGACGCGGATCCGTTCGTGGCCGAGCGGATCGACCGGGCCTGGGCAGGGCTGGAGGTGATGCGGGCACACGCCGTCCGCACCCTCGGCGACGCCGCGCCGGGCGCCGCGTCGGTGGCGAAACTCGTCTGGTCGAACTGGCACCGGTCGCTCGGCGAGCTCGCGATGCTCGTCCGCGGGGCCGCGGGCATGGTCGCGCCGGACGGCTTCGACACCTGGCAGCGGCTGTATCTGTTCACTCGCGCCGACACGATTTACGGCGGCTCCAACGAAATCCAGCGCAACATCATCGCCGAGCGCGTGCTCGGCCTGCCTAGGGAGGCGCGAGCGTGATTCCTGTGCCGAAGTATCCGGAGGGCGCGAACCTGTTGCGGGACAAGGTGGTCGTGGTGACCGCCGCCGCGGGCACCGGCATCGGCTCCGCGGTCGCACGGCGCGCGCTGGAGGAAGGCGCCCGGATCGTGGTCAGCGACCAGCACGAACGGCGCCTCGGCGAAAAGGCCGGGGAACTCGCCGAGTTCGGTGAGGTGCACGCGATCCCGTGTGACGTCACGCGCGAGGAACAGGTCCAGGCGCTCGTCGACGGGGCGGTCGAAAAGTTCGGCAGGCTCGACGTGCTGATCAACAACGCCGGTCTCGGCGGGACCAGGTCGCTGCTGGAGATGACCGACGAGGAATGGTCGCGCGTGCTCGACGTCACGCTCAACGGCACGTTCCGCGCCACTCGCGCGGCGCTGCGGCGGTTCGCCGAGCAGGGCGGGGGAGGCGCGATCGTCAACAACGCCTCGGTGCTCGGCTGGCGGGCGCAGGAGGGGCAGGCGCACTACGCGGCCGCGAAGGCCGGGGTCATGGCGCTGACCCGGTGTGCCGCGGTGGACGCCGCGCCCTACGGCGTCCGGGTGAACGCCGTCGCCCCGAGCATCGCGATGCACGCCTTCCTGGCCAAGGTGACCAGCGACGAACTGCTCGCCGAGCTGACCGCGCGCGAGGTTTCCGGGAGGGCGGCGGAGCCGTGGGAGGTCGCGAATGTCATGGTTTTCCTCGCCAGTGAGTACTCCTCGTACCTCACCGGCGAAGTCGTGTCCGTGAGCAGCCAGCATGCGTGAGGTCCAGACGTGAGTCCAGCCGCCAAGAACGCCCCCGGATCCCGCCGCGCCGAGCTGCTCGCGCTCGCGGCGCGGCTGTTCGCCGACCGCGGTTACGTCTCCACCACCGTGCGGGACATCGCGGACGCGGCGGGCATCCTCTCCGGCAGCCTGTACCACCACTTCGACTCGAAGGAGTCGATGGCCGACGAGATCCTGACCGGGTTCCTGGACGAGCTGTTCGGGTCCTACGCCGAGATCGTGGCGGAGGGCCGCGGTGCCCGCGAGACACTGGAAGCCGTCGTCGTCTCGTCCTTCGACGCGATCCACCGGCGGCCCGCCGAAGTGGCGATCTACCAGAACGAGGCCAAGCACCTCATGGGGCTGCCGCGGTTCTCGTATCTCGCCGACCGCAACGCCGAGTTCCGCAAGCTGTGGAACGGGATCCTCACCGACGGCGTCGCCGAGGGCGTGTTCCGCGAGGATCTGGACGTCGAACTCGTCTACCGCTTCATCCGCGACACCGTGTGGGTCGCGGTCCGCTGGTACAACCCGGACGGCGCGCTGAGCGCCCGCGACGTGGCCGAGCGGTACCTCGGCATCCTGCTCGACGGGATCGCCGCACCGGTGACGAAGAAGAGGAGGAGCCGTGGCTGAAGCCTATGTCCTGGACGCCGTGCGCACCCCGGTCGGGCGGCGCGGGGGAGCGCTGAGCGGGGTGCACTCCGCCGATCTCGGCGCGCACGCCATCCGCGCGGTCGTCGAACGGTCCGGAGTGGACCCGTCCGATGTGGACGATGTGATCCTTGGCTGTACCGACACGCTGGGCCCGCAGTCCGGCAACGTCGCGCGGACGTGCTGGCTCGCCGCCGGGTTCCCGCAGCAGGTGCCCGGGGTGACGGTCGACCGGCAGTGCGGGTCGAGCCAGCAGGCCGTGCACTTCGCCGCGCAGGCGGTGCTGTCGGGCACGATGGACCTCGTGCTCGCGGGCGGCGTGCAGAACATGAGCGCCGTGCCGATCAGCGCGGCGATGCTCGCCGGGCGCGAGTACGGGTTCGAGGATCCGTTTTCCGGCTCGAAGGGCTGGCAGGAACGCTACGGCGGCGTCGAGGTTTCGCAGTTCCGCAGCGCGGACATGATCGCCGGGCATTGGGACCTGTCCCGCGAGGCGATGGAGGAGTTCGCGCTGCGCAGTCACGAGCGCGCGGTCGCCGCTGTCGACAGTGGACGGTTCGACGCGGAGATCGCGCCGTTCGGCGACTTCCGGCGCGACGAGGGGCCGCGCCGGGACACCAGCCTGGCGAAGATGACCGCGCTGAAACCGTTGAGCGAGGGCTCGCGGATCACCGCCGCCATGGCGAGCCAGATCTCCGACGGTGCGAGCGCGACGCTGATCGCGTCCGAGTCCTACGTCCGCGAGCACGGGCTGACGCCGATGGCGCGGATCCACACGATCGCCGTGCGCGCGGCGGATCCGGTGTGGATGCTCACCGGGCCGATCCCGGCGACGTCGTATGCGCTGAAGCGGGCGGGGCTGAGCATCGAGGACATCGATCTCTTCGAGGTCAACGAGGCGTTCGCGAGCGTGGTGCTGGCGTGGCTCGACGAGACCGGCGCCGACCCGGCGAAGGTCAACGTCAACGGCGGCGCCATCGCGCTCGGGCACCCCATCGGCGCGTCCGGGACGAAGCTGTTCGCCACCCTCCTGCACGAACTCGCCCGCACCGGCGGCCGCTACGGCCTGCAGACGATGTGCGAAGGCGGCGGCACCGCCAACGTCACCATCGTGGAACGCCTCGGCTGACCCGAGACCCGTGCGTGAACGCGGAACTCGCGTGATTGTAAGCGGAACTCGCGTGATTGAACGGAGATCTCGCGTGATTGAACCGGCCACCACGCCCTTCCCGCCGCGAGGGGGACGTGGTGGCCGGCGAGGGGACGCGGCCGCCGCGCGCGACCGCGTCCCGGATCACCCCACCGCGGAGGCCAGCCAGGGATCCTGGAGCACAGCGGGATCGGGCTGGATGGGTACCGCCGTGGTGGGGGCGTCCGCGGGGACGAATTCCGGAGCGGGCAGCCTGCGTTCGAGTTCGGCCGTCCAGTCCAGCATCGCTCGTGGCTTGTCCCACGAGCAGACCCCGACCAGCCTGCCGCCGCGGACGAATCCGGTCACGCCGTCGGCGAGGCCGACGGTGTCTTCGCCGAGTGAGGGGATCCCGGCGGTCTGCAACCGGACGTCGTACAGGGTCGACCACGCGCGGGGAAGCGGGGTGAACGGCTTCGCCGCCGAACGGCCGGCCATGAGGTTCTCCACCCCCGCGCGGGCCGATTCGACCGCGTTGATCCAGTGTTCGACGCGGCGGGGTTTGTCGTCGAAGCGGAGATTGGGCCAGCGCGCCATGTCCCCGACGACCACGACGTCGTCGGCGCCCTCGGCGAACAGCGTCGATTCGCAGAGCACGCCGTCGGAGATGTCCAGGCCGGACCCGCGCAGCCAGTCCACCTGCGGCACGCTCCCGATGGCGAGGACGACGACACTCGCCACGAGCAGCTGGTTGTTCGTCAGGTGCAGCCCGACGGTCTCCTTGGTGCTGATCCAGTGCCGCACCTCCGACTTCATCGCCAGTTTCGCGCGGTGTTCGTTGTGCAGGGCGACGACGGAGTTCGCGACCCGCTCGCCGAAACGGTGCAGTGGCGCCCGCGCGTGGCCGACCAGGGTGACGTCGCGGCCGAGGTACCGCATGCTGGCGGCGAACTCGTTGCCGATCAGGCCACTGCCGATGATCACGGCCGGCTTGTTGCTCGCGGCGAGACAGCGCCGCACCGCGAGCGCGTCGTCCACGGTGCGCAGCACCCGCACGCGGGGGTCGTAGCGCGGGGAACCCGGTAGATGCCGGGGGTACACGCCGGTCGCGATGACGAGCCCGTCGTACCACAGCGATTCCCCGCCCGGCAGGTGCACGACCCGCTCCAGGGTGTCGAGATGGGTCGCGCGGGTGCCGAGCCGCCAGTGCACGTCGAGGTCGTGGTAGGCCGACAGCGTGACGTCAGCGGGCCGGGCGGCGCCCATGACCAGCTGCTTCGACACCATCGGCCGGTGATACGGGCGGCGTGGTTCGTCACCCACCAGCACGAGTTCGCCGTCGAAACCGATCTCCCGCAGGTGTTCCGCGGCGCGGAGGCCGCCGACACCCGCGCCGACGATGACGATCCGGTCGCCGTCAGCCATGGATGTCCCCTCTCAGAACCACGGCCTGCATCGGGCAGGCCCTGGCGGCCGCGACGGCCTGCTCGAGGTCGTCCGGCGCGAGCAGGCGTTTCCGGAACCGCAGCCTGCCGTCGTTGCCGAGGTCGAACACGTCGGGTGCCTCCATCGCGCAGATTCCGTACAGTTCGCAGCGGTCGTTGTCGACGCTGATGCGGGGGCCGTTCCCCAGGGGCAGCCGCATTCCCATGTCAGGCCACCTGTTCCTCGACGAGCCCGAGCCGTTCCAGCGTCCGCGCCGGCAGGAAGCGCAGCAGTGCCACGGTCACCGCGGGCACGAGCAGGGTGATCCCGCCCAGCCACAGGATCGACAGGTGACCGTTGGCGACCGCGCCGAACCAGGCGTGGATCGCGGTGAGCCCGACCGCGGGGTAGGCGCAGCGGTGCAGCCACAGCCAGCGCCGGTAGGACGTCCAGCGCTGCAGCCCGGCGGTGACCGCGATCGCCAGCATGACCTCGAAGCCGATGATGCCGGCGGTGTGGCGCGATTCCTGCGTCGGCAGGAACGGGATGAACAGGTAGTCGAGGCCGTACGGGTTGATCGTCAGGTAGAAGAAGCCGAGCGCGTGGATCCCGGCGAAGACCAGCGTCATGGTCGCCAGCACCATGTGCCCGTTGCGGAGCGCCTTCCGGCCGGTCACCGAACGCACCCAGCCGGTGGCGGTCAACACGCCCCAGGTCAGGGTGAGGCACATGGCCGCGTAGGCGAAGCGGGCGCACAGGGCGGCGACGCCGCGGGCGGCGGGGTCCGTCTTCGGCTGGAACTGCTGGGTCAGCGTGATCGCCACGTCGTGCCAGTGCTCAACCATGGCTTTCCCCCGTTCTGGTGCGGGACACCGCGGCGGCGGCTTGTCCGCGATGGCCCTTGATCCGGCGCAGGCCGAAGACGATTCCGCCGCCCAGCAGCAGGACGAGGACGGCCGCGGTGAGGACGTCCATGGTGGACAGGGCGAGGCCGCCCTGTCCCGCGGGCGCCGAAGTGGTGGCCACGTTCGCCGAGGGCAGCGCGGTGTAGTCGATGAGCCCGGTGCTTTCGAGCAGCGTGATGTGGCGCATCACCGCCTGGTTGGCGGTGGTCGCGTAGGCGCGGATGCGGTCGTCCCGCGTGCCCGCGCGCACCTGGGCGATGGTGGCGAGGATCTGGCCGTGCGCGGCGCGGAGCCGGTTGGCGAAGATCCGGTCGAAGTCCTCGGGGGCGCGCGCGTTCCTCATCTCGGCGAGCCAGCCCTGCTGTTCGGCGGTCGGCTCGGCGGGCAGGGCGATGCCGAGATCGCCCGCCAGGGAACGGGTCACCACGTCGAGCCGCCCGTGGTCGATCATCAGCGCGCGGCCGACCTCCTTGACCTTCGGGTTGTTCGAGCGCGTCTCGGTCCACATCCCGGACGGCATCTCCCAGAGCCCGGCCTGGCGGACCTTGACCACCAGCGTCGCGTCGGACTGGTCGAGGGCGGCGGCGACCCCGGCGGGGCCCAGCGGCACCAGCGCCGCGGCCGCCGCGAGAACCGCGCAGATCCGGCCGGGCAGCCGGAGGGAACGCGCGGCGCCGGGACGGTCAGAGGCGGAACGCATCGGCCCGCCAGGTGTCCTGGGTCGTCTCGATCTTGTGCCCGTCCGGGGTGACCGGGTACCAGGCGCGGTCGGTGCCCTGGCCCGAGGTCTCCCCGGGCATCCGGTCCTCGGCGTAGCGGTACAGCGGCCAGCCGGCGAGGGTGACCTGGTCGCTCCCGTCGGCGCGGGTGACCTTGCCGACCAGCGCCCTGTCGATCCCGGTCAGCGGGATCTCCCCGCTGGAGCGGACCGGGGTCCATTTCTGGGCACAGGCTTCCACGCAGACAGAACGGGGTGGCGCGCTGGTGTCCCGGTCGTAGCGATACACGGTGTAACCGCTGCCGTCCACGACCATGGGGCCGAGATCGAACGGGCGAGCGGCCTGGAGTGACGCCTTGGCCGGATCGGTGTCGTCGGTGGGCATCATCGGCATGGTTCCGGCGCCGGAGCCCGGCGAATACGGTGCGGACGAACCGGCGCCGGACGAGGCGCCCGCCTGACAGCCGGTGAGCGACGCGAGCGCGGTGAGGAACACCGCGGGCGGCGCGAGGCGGCGGAGTATGCGGTTCACGGCTTTCTCTCCTCGGGCAGGGGAGCGCGCCGTTGCGGCGACGCAACGGAAAAGGGCGCGAAAGATCCACAATGGACAGTCCGTCCTCGTGGATACCGTGCGTTGCGGGGGTCAACGCTCTGTCGGGGTCTTCGGTAGGGGATACGGACACGACTGCGAAACGGTTCAAAAAACTTTGCGCCGGACGGCCCAAGATTTTGGTACTAGACGAACAAGCGGGTGCGGCACAAGGATGTCCGGTGTGGGACGGCACAGTCGGACGCTGCGCCCGGTCGCTGATCATGATTCCGCCTCGAATGCTCATGACGACCTGGCGAAGGCGTTGTACCAGGAGTTCGGTGGGGCCCTGATGGCGTTCGCGCTCAGGCTCACCGGCCACGATCGGCAGTGGGCCGAGGACGTGGTGCAGGAAACCCTGATCAAGGCGTGGCGGAACGCGGACAAGCTCGACCGTCAGCCGGAGATGCTGCGGGCCTGGTTGTTCACCGTGGCCCGGCGTATCGTCATCGACGGCTGGCGCAGCCGCAGCGTCCGTCCTCAGGAGATCGAGGAGATCTCGTCGGACGCGATCTGCGTGCCCGACGAATCGGACCGCACGCTCGCCGCGATGATCGTCTACGAGGCGCTGCAAGGCCTTTCGCCCGAGCAGCGGGAGGCGATCCAGCAGACGTACCTGCGTGACCGGACCGTGAACGAGGTCGCCGCGACACTGGGCGTCCCGCCGGGTACCGTCAAGTCTCGCATCCATCATGCGGTCCGGGCGCTACGCCGGGCGTTGCGCGAGCGGGGGTGAACTGAGGTTGGCAGGGTCCGCCCACACCGACGTCGCCGCGTATGTGCTCGGCGTGCTGGGCGAGGCCGACAGCGCGCGGTTCGAGGAACACCTCATGGACTGCCCGCACTGTCAGCTCGATCTGCTCGAGCTCTACCAGCTGCCGGACATTCTCGATCTGGTGAAGAAGAGCTGGCCGGAGCCGCCGATGCCCGCGCCGGGCGTGCGGGCGCTCGCGCCCGGCCCCCGCGTGCTGCGCGCGCTGATGGAGGAGGCGGCGGTCAAGCGGAAACGGCGCCGCCGGCTCGGGTTCCTGGGCGCGGCCGCCGCCGCGGTGGCCGTCATCGCCGGCCCGCTCGTGACGATGGCCGTGCGTCCCGCCGACGCCATCGGCCCGCAGGCGGCCCCGGTGCCGACAGTGCGGCCGGAGACCTCGCCCGCCGCGGCGTCGGCTTCCCTTCCGCCGCCGTCTTCGCAGGCGCCACCGTCCTCGGCCGCGCCGACCGGGCAGGCGGGCGCGGCGACGTCGTTCGGCAGAGCCGACGCGGGTTCGTCGGTGAGCGCCCAGGTCACGGTCTCGCCCCGGGAATGGGGTGCCGCGGTGGAACTCGAACTGCGCGGCATCGTCGGGCCGATGGTGTGTGAACTCAGGGCGATCACGCGTGACGGGCCCAAACGCGTGGCCGACTGGAAGGTGCCCGCCAAGGGATACGGCATCGCGGGTTCGCCCGAACCGCTGCGCATCGGCGGCGACACCTCGCTTTCGTTGTCCGACATCACGCGTTTCGAAGTGCGTACCGAGGACAACACGCTGCTCGTCGCCATCGTGCGCTGAGCATACTATAACGAGGAGATCACGGACAGATCTCGGTTGAACCGGATCGCGCCGCCGTCCGTATTCCCTGATGCAGGACCCCGCGGCGCCGGGACAGCGGCGCCGGATCCACCCGGTGGCCGGGCCGGAGGAAGACCGTTCCCGGCTCCGTGTATCGCGCCCCCGCAATTCCTTCGCAGTTCATGGCCGGGCACCGGTTTTCGGCGTGCCCGGAAAAACGAACGAGGTGACCAAGTCTATGGCCCGGAATCATCCCCGGCCCGCTTCGACGGGCAGGCACCGGATCAGCCGCAGAACGAAACTGACGACCGGTGCGCTCGGCCTGGCGATCGCCGTCGGCGCCTTGGCGGTCTACGCCACGTCGGGCACTCCCCAGCAGGCGGGCGCGGACGAGGCCGACAAGTCCTTCTTCATCGACATCACCAAGGTCCGGCCGAACAAGGACGAACCACAGGCGCGCGACGGCGCCTCGACCGGGACGTTCACCGTCGATTGTGGACGGAACGAGGAACAGCACTTCAACCCCGACAACTTCATCGCCCAGCCGGGGATCCGCAACGGCGCGCAGCATCTGCACGACTACGTGGGCAACCTGTCCACGAACGCCGATTCGAGCAACAAGAGCCTCCTGGCCGCGGGTACGACGTGCAAGAACGGTGACCAGTCGACGTATTTCTGGCCGGTCGTGCGGATCGACACCGGTGACGAGAACAACGGTGACGGGAACAACGGCGGCCGGAACCAGGGTCGCACCGGCGACAGGAACAACGATCAGCGGGCACAGGGCCGGAACGGCGATCAGGGCCGGAACGAGGTGAAACGCCGGGACGGCGGTCAGCGCGACCGCGGCGGCAACCGGGACGACGACCAGAACGGCAGGAACAACGACAACGGCGACCAGCAGGAGCTGCCGGGTGTCAACGACAAGAACGAGCTCGCGGGCAACGACGGGCGGATCCTGCGGCCCGAGGTCGCCAAGATCACCTTCCGCGGCAGCCCGGTCGGCAAGGTGAAGGCCATGCCGAAGTTCCTGCGCATCCTCTACGGCGACGCGAAGCCGTCGGTGAACGGCAAGGCCAACACGAAGGCCAGCTGGACCTGTACCGGCCTCGAGAACCGGATCACCGAGAAGTACCCCATTTGCCCGAACAACAGCAAGGTGGAGCGGATCCACGACTTCCCGAGCTGCTGGGACGGCGAGAACACCGACAGCGACGACCACCGCTCGCACATCGTGTTCCCGAACGAGAACGGCAACTGCAAGCGCGGGTTCACCGCGGTGCCGCAGCTGCGGATCACCCTGGTCTACGACATTCCCCGTGACATCCAGCAAAAGGGACAGTACAAAGTGGACTCCTTCCCGGAGGAGGAGCACAACCCGCTGTCCGACCACGACGATTTCGCCAACGTGATGAGCCGGGATCTGATGGACCGGGTGGTCGGCTGTGTCAACGGTGGCAAGAACTGTGCCGAATAACGGCACCGGCTCTGCCCGCGGCAAGAGGAGAACGACCCATGTACCGGATCCGGCTCGTGGCCGCCGCCGTACTCGGCTCGGCGGGTCTGGCTTTCCTCGCGGCGTGCGGTGCCGGGTACACCGATCCCGGCCAGGTTCGCGGCGCGTCGGCGGCCGGGCGGACCGTGACCTCGGCGGTGCCCGCATCCTCGCGCGTCAAGCTCGCCGCCGGCGCGGTGGAGGGCCTGGGGCCGGTCCTGACCGATCAGGACGGCCGGACGCTGTACCGCTTCGCGAAGGACGGCGCGCGGCCGTCGAAGTCCACTTGCGACGGTGACTGCGCGGCACAGTGGCCTCCACTGCTCGCCGACGGGCCACCGCAGGTGACCGGCGTCCAGGAGCAGCTGGTCGGCCTGATGCCGCGGGACGACGGCGGGACCCAGGTGACCGTCGGCGGCTGGCCGGTTTACCGCTACGCCAAGGACTCCGGGCCCGGGATCGCGCTGGGCGACGGTTCCGGCGGGACCTGGACGGCCGTGACCCCCGGCGACGGGAGGGCTGTGGCGCAGCGGCCGTCCACGGCCGTCGCCACCGCCGAGGTCGACGGGCTCGGCACCGTGCTGACCGATCAGGACGGGATGACGCTCTACCTGTTCACCAAGGACGGCAAGCAGCCGCCGAAGTCTGCTTGCGACGGTGACTGCCCCCGCACCTGGCCGCCGCTGGTGGCCACCGGCGAAACCTCGGTGTCCGGAGTGGACGGAAAGCTCGTCGGGCAGGTGCTCCGGCCCGACGGGACCCGGCAGGTCACGGTCGGCGGCTGGCCGGTCTACCGCCACGCCAAGGACACCGCGCCGGGGCAGGCGACGGGCCACGGTTCGGGCGGTACCTGGTTCGCCCTCGAACCGAACGGCTGCAAGGTGCCCGGCGACCGGAAACCCGCGGCGTCCGGTACACCCCTGAGCGGGTAGCGACCCGTTCCCCCATCTCCGGTCCGGCGGATGCTTCCCTCCACCTCACCCCCCCCCAACCCCCCCCCGGGGCGGGGGGGGGGGGCCCGGGGGGGCCGGGGGCGCGCGCCCCG
>NZ_JBHYIK010000001.1:70643-83822 GCF_042739735.1 Amycolatopsis sp. NPDC059027
GGGTACACAACCCACACCCACCCCCCCCCGCCCCGCGCGCCCCCCCCGAGGCCCCCCCCGGGGGGGCCCCGCGGCCCCCCCGGCCCAGAAATCCAGCGGGACCCGGCCCGCCGAGCGGCCCGTGTCGTCCATCAGCCTGCCCATCAGCTTGACGCAGCGCAGCGTCACCGCGCGATCGACGATCTCCAGCCACGGCAGCTTCGCCGCGAGCCCGCTCTCCAGCTCGACCGTGTCGTGCTGGGAACGCAGCCACACCACCGCGCAGAGGTTGGCGGCTCCGCTGATCGCGGCGCACATCCGGATCTCCGGCAGCCGCCCGAGCGTGCGGGCGGTCGCTTCCAGCTTGTCGGGCGGGACCCGCAGCCACAGGGTCGCGGTGACCGGTGCGGGCGAGAGCGGCCGGGCGATCTCGCAGCGGAGGTGGATCGCGCCGCGGCCGAGCAGCGCGTCCAGCCGTCGCCGGACCGTGCTCGCGCCGACTCCGAGCGCCTGCGCGAGTGCCGCGGCCGACGCCCTGGCGTCTTCGCCGAGTGCCAGCAGCAGTGCCCGGTCGAGATCGGTGAACCGCAGGGCGCCGTTGGCCGTGGCCGCCGCCGGGGCCAGTGCCCTGCGCTGGTCGGGCGAGATCGCGCGCACCCGCCAGCGGCTGCCTTCGGCGAACAGCCGCGGTGAGACCACCGTGCGGGTGGCGACCACTCCGGTCAGCCGCGACAGGCGATGGATGACGTAGTCCGACACCTCCCGCAGCGTCGGCGCGACCACGTGCGCGAGCAGATCGCAGTGCCCGGCGACGTACTCGACGGTCGGCACATGCGGGTCGGCGGCCAGCTCGCGGGCGACGCGCAGCGGTTCGCCGGGCCCGCAGTCGATCTCCACCAGCGCGAGGGTGAGCCGGGCCCGGAGTTCACCGCCGGGATAGGCCGTCAGCCAGGCTTCCCCGCGCTCGACCAGCCCGTCCCAGTGCCGGGCGGCGGTGGCCGCGCCGATCCCGAGCGTGCGCCCGAGCGCCGACCACGGCACGCGCGGACTGGCCTGCAGCGCGTCGACGAGCTTGAGGTCGCTTTCGCTCAACATGGCTGATTCCCTGGATTTTCCCGGCGTTCTGGCTGATTCGGCCGATCTGCCCGGCTTTCGTGTTCGACATTGCATCATTCTCGGATCAGGATAGGCCGACGATCTTCGTCCCCGAGGAGTTCTGGATGAGCCTGCGTTCCGATGCCGGACAGCTGCGTGACGAACTGGTCGCGCTGCGGCGTTCCCTGCACCGCGTCCCCGAGATCGGCTTGCACCTGCCGCGGACCCAGGAGCTGGTGCTCGCCGCGCTCGACGGACTGGGGTGCGAGATCACCCTCGGCCGCGCACTGAGTTCGGTGACCGCCGTGCTGCGGGGCGGCAAACCGGGCGGCACCGTGTTGTTGCGCGGGGACATGGACGCGCTGCCGGTGACCGAGCGCACCGGGGAGGAGTTCACCTCGCGCGTCGACGGCGCCATGCACGCGTGCGGGCACGACCTGCACACCGCGGGTCTGGCAGGGGCGGCGCGGCTGCTCGCCGCCCGGCGCGAGGACCTGCCCGGCGACGTCGTGTTCATGTTCCAGCCGGGGGAGGAGGGGCACGACGGCGCGGGCAAGATGATCGAGGAGGGGGTCCTGACCGCCTCCGGTCGTCCGGTCGACGCCGCCTACGGGCTGCACGTGAGTTCGGCGCACTACGCGCGCGGGATGTTCACCGGCAGGCCCGGTCCGCTGATGGCGGCGTCGGACGGCCTGTTCGTCCGGGTGGTCGGCGCGGGCGGGCACGGTTCGGCGCCGCAGCACGCGAAGGACCCGGTCCCGGCGGCGTGCGCGATGGTCACCGCGCTGCAGACCATGGTCACCCGCGGTTTCGACGTGTTCGACCCGGTCGTGGTCACCGTCGGGATGTTCCACGCCGGGACGCGGCGCAACATCATCCCCGACGACGCGACGTTCGAAGCCACCGTGCGGTCGTTCTCGCCGGAGGCCAGGGAGCTGGTCAGCAAGGAGGCGGTGCGGATCTGCGAGGGCATCGCGGCCGCGCACGGTCTCGACGTCGAGGTCGCGTACGAGGCGGAGTATCCGGTCACCGTGAACAACGCGGACGAGCACGAGTTCCTCGCCGGCACGGTGCGTGAGGTGTTCGGCGAAGAACGGTTCGAGGAACTCCGCGATCCGATGACCGGTTCGGAGGACTTCTCCCGCGTGCTGAACGCGGTCCCCGGCGCGTACGTCTTCCTCGGCGCGTCGACGGCCGAGGATCCCTTGACGGCACCGAACAACCACTCGCCGCTGGCGACGTTCGACGACAGCGTCCTGCCCGACGGCGCGGCGCTGCTCGCCGAGCTGGCCACCCGCAAGCTCGCCGCACTGGCCGGGTGAGCGCGATGCGGGGTTACCACTTCATCCCGGCGCTGCCGGTGCTCGCGCTGGTGCTGATGCCGTTCCTGCCGTTCGTCAACACCACCGGGCTGTGGCTCGGGATGCCGAGAATGCTGGTGTGGGGCGGTTTCTGGTGTCTCATGCTCACCCCGGCGCTGCTGCTGACCGAGCGGCTCATGTCGCGTGACGGTGAGGAGTCCGACCGATGATCCTCGCGTTCACCTTCGCCGGCATCGTCCTGATCGGCGTGCTGGGCTTCGTCGGCCGGCGCCGTCCTGCGGCCGATCTGTCCGAATGGGCCGTCGGCGGGCGGAAGTTCGGCGCGCTGACCATGTGGTTCCTCCAGGCAGGGGAGGTGTTCACCACCTTCACCTTTCTCGGGATGGCCGGGCTCGCGTTCAGCGGCGGGGTCGCGGCGATGTACGCGCTGCCGTACGTGCCGATCGCCTACGTCGTCCTGTTCTTCCTCGCCAAGCGCCTGTGGACGATGGGGAAGGAACGCGGTTACCTGACCCAGGGCGACTTCCTGGAGGACCGGTACGGCAGCCGGGCGCTGGGCACGCTGTCCGCGGTGATCGGGGTCGTCTGCGTGCTGCCCTATCTCCAGTTGCAGATCACCGGGCTCGGCCTGATCGTCCGGCTCGTCACCGGCGACGCCGCGTCCGGGACGTTGAGCATGATCGTAGGCTGCCTGCTGGTGGTGGCGTTCGTGCTGTGGGCTGGCTTGCGCGGGGTCGCGGCGACGTCCTACTTCAAGGACGCGATCATGCTGGTGGTGCTCGTGGTGCTGCTGATCGCGGTGCCGGTGTACTTCCACGGCGGGATTTCCGCGATGTTCCACCAGATCGAGCAGCTGCACCCGGAGAAGCTGATCGTGCACGCCGGGGCGAACGACCACGTCTGGTTCGTCACCAGCATGGTGGTCAGCGCGATCGGCGTCGGGCTGATGACGTTGCCGCACACGTGGCCCGCGCTGATGTCCGCGCGGGATCCGAAGGTGCTGCGGCGCAACTACACCTGGATGCCGGTGTACGAGATCTGCCTGATGCTGCCGATGTTCATCGGGTTCGCGGCGATCCTGGTGCTGCCCAAGAAGACCGACTCGAACGGCGTGCTGCTGACGTTGTCGAAGCAGGCGCTGCCGGGCTGGGTGACAGGCCTGGTGGTGGTCGCCGCGACGGCCACCGCGATGGTGCCGGCGGCCGGGATCCTGATCGGGATCTCCTCGCTGGTGGCCCGCAACATCGTCCGGGTGCGCCGGGAGCGGCTGCAGTTCTGGATCAACCACGGCACCGTGGTGGTGGCCAGCGCGCTGGCGCTCGTGCTCGGTATCTTCCGGCCCGATCTGCTGGCGAACCTGTTGCTGCTGACCTATTCCGGGACCGTGCAGCTCGCCCCGGCGAACGCGCTGGGCCTGCTGCGCCGGGTCCCGGTGGGCAAGGTGCCGATCCTGGCCGGCATCGTCGCCGGGGAGATCGTCGTGGTCTGGCTGACCTTTGTGGACACTCATCTCGCGGGCACGATCAACGTCGGGCTGATCGGCCTGGCGGTGAACGTGGTCGTGGTGGCGGTGGTCGCTTTGGTGACCCGCGCGTTCGCGGGGCGTCCCGCCGCGGAGCCCGCGCGGGTGTGAGCCGCGGGGTTTCGCGGCTAGGGTGGCGATCATGGGAGAGCACAAGGACCGCATGCTGCGGGGCGAGCTGTACCGGGACAACGATCCGGAGCTGGTCGCGGACCGCCGTCGCGCGCAGGGTCTCGTCGACGAGTTCAACCTGACCGGAGCGGAGGAGACCGGGCGGCGGGACGAGATCCTGCGGCAGCTGCTCGGGAAACTGGGCGAAGGCTCGTGGATCATGCCGCGGTTCCAGTGCGACTACGGGTATCTCATCGAGATGGGCTCGAACAGCTTCCTCAACTACGACGCGATCCTGCTGGACTGCGCGCCGATCCGGATCGGCAACGACGTGTCGATCGGGCCGCGGTGCCAGCTGCTCACCGCGTTGCACCCCATGGAGGATCACGAGAAACGGCGTCAGCGCTGGGAATCCGCCGCGCCGATCACGATCGGCGACAACGTCTGGTTCGGCGGTGGCGTCATCGTGTGCGCCGGGGTGACCGTCGGTGACGACACCGTCGTCGGGGCTGGCAGCGTCGTCACCCGCGACCTGCCGCCCCGGGTGTTCGCCGCCGGGAACCCCGCGCGCGTCATCCGGCAGCTCTGACGAGGTTCGCTCGACCGACCCGGATCAGGGCCTGTGAGGCGGCTCGGGACCACGTCGTCTGCTCGGGCGCGGCGGCCGGGGGTGTCGGTGCCTGCCGCTAGGATGTTCGGCAAGGGGGCCTGAGGGTGTCCTGAATCTTCCGTTCATTCCTTCAGCAGTCCGTGAATGCCACCTTCACGGACTCTGAGTCCCTCGATGTGGCATTCACGGACCATGGAAGCCCGGAGCGGCGGTGTCCTTTGTGGATGGAGGGCGTCAGGCGCCGGTGAGCAGCTCTCGCAGGGCGGCGGCGAACTGGGACGGGTTCCGTTGCGGCGCCAGGTGTGCGCCCGGCATTTCGGTGAACGGCAGGCCCAGCTCCAGCGCCAGGATCTTCGCGGGCTGGTAGTGATAGCGGCCCCGGCTGCCCTCGCCCGCCACCGGCAGGATCTCGGTGGACGCCTTGCGCAGCGCCCGCAGGTCCGGCAGGTAGTCGTAGAACTCGCTGAACTCGCGGTCGAACAGCCGCAGCCAGTCGGCTTCGTTCGGCAGCCGGAGGTGCGGCAGGTTCGGCAGGGCGGCCCCGGCGATCGCGTCGGCGAAGCGGGTCACCGCGCCCATGAGGTCGCCCGAACGCGCCAGCCGGACCTGCTCGGCGGCGTCGGCCAGCCAGCCCGCCGCGTCCGGCAGCAGCTGGACCACCGGCGGCTCGTGCGCGACGAAGGTCGACACGCGATCCGGGTACCGGGCCACCAGGTCGAGCCCGATCGAGGCGCCCGCGCTGCTCCCGAACACCGCGACCGGACCGGCACCGAGGTGGTCGAGCACGGCCAGCGCGTCGTCGGCCTGCCGGGCCACGGTGACCGGGCCGGTGGTGTGGTCGGTGCTGCCGAAGTGCCCGCGCCGGTCGTAGGTGACGACGGTGTGGTGCGGGTAGAGCTGTTTCGCGAGCGCGCGGTAGGAGTCGGCGCCGCCGAGACCCCCGGCGATCAGTACCAGGACCGGCCCGTCCCCGCCGCGCAGGACACGCAGCTCACCGTCGGAGACCGGGCACCGGCTTTCCGAGATCATGTGCGCAGTCAAGCACAACGGCATACCCGGTTATTCGGAGGATAGCCGCTTGAGGATGGCCTCCGCGTCGGCCACGATCTCCTCGACCAGTTCCCCGACCGGCGGAAGATCGGCCAACAGGCCGACGACCTGCCCGGACGCCAGCACGCCCGCGCCGGTGTCGCCCTCGACGAGCCCGGCCCGCAGCAGCATCGGCGTGTTGGCCGCCATGAAGACCTGGCCCCAGCTCCGTTCGCCGCCGCGTTTCATCCGCAGCCCCTCGCGCACGAGCGATGTCCACGACAGCCCGCTCAGCTTCCGGAACCGGACGGCGTTTCGCGCCGCTTGGGCGATTCCCGCGATCGGCCCGGAGCGTTCCAGCCCCTCCACGAGTTCGGTGCGGAGCACGCGATGCGGCATCCCGTCGACCTTGCGGGTCACGACGGTGCCGTTCAGGTCGCGGGCGAGGTAGGCCCGCTTGACCTCGTCCGGCACCGTGCTTTCCCTGGTCAGCAGGAACCGCGTGCCCATCGCGATGCCCGCGGCGCCGTAGGCCAGCGCGGCGGCAAGCCCCCGGCCGTCGAAGAACCCGCCCGCGGCCACCACCGGGATGTCGACCGCGTCCAGTACGGACGGCAGCAACAGCGTCGTCGCGACCGCTCCGGTGTGTCCGCCGCCTTCGCCGCCCTGCACGATCACCGCGTCCGCGCCCCAGCCCGCGACCTTCTCCGCGTGCCGCGCAGCGCCGACCGAGGGCACGACGACCACGCCGTTGTCCTTCAGCTTCGCGATCATGTCCCGCTTCGGCGCCAGCGCGAACGACGCGACGCGGACCTCTTCGGCGATGAGCAGGTCGACGCGGCGGGCGGCGTCGTCGGCGTCCGCGCGCAGGTTCACCCCGAACGGCCGATCCGTGCGGCTCTTGACCTCCTTGAGCGCCGCGGCCAGCTCGTCGTAACTCATCGTGGCCGACGCCAGGATCCCGAGTCCGCCCGCCTCGGCCGTGGCCGAGACCAGGCGCGGCCCGGCCACCCAGCCCATCCCGGTCTGCACGACGGGGTGCTCGATCCCGGTCAACGCCGTCAGGGCGGTCTTCACGACGGAACCCCGGTGTTACGCGGGACACCCGCACCCGGTCGGCGCGATGAGTGGCTGCGCGAGTGTAAACTCATCGCACCTCCTTGTCCCGCAACGACTTCGGGTCCAGCACCGTCCTGATCAGACGAAGCTCCTCCGGATCTGGCAGCCGGGTTTCGGTGGTCGCGCCGGTCTCCAGCGGGAACGACGTCGCTTCGAGCACCTCGTCCACCGTGACACCCGGATGGATCGACAGGAGCCGCGCCGCGTTGCCCGTGCCGCCGAAGTCGAGCACACCCAGGTTCGTCACCACGCGATGGACGTCGTGATACCGCAGCCCGGCCTCATGCGCCCGCGCGAAGCCGACGCCGGACACGATGTCGACCTCTTCGACGAACACCCGCTTGCTGTGCTTCGGCACCCAGTAACTCGTGCGGTGGTTGGCGGTGTTGCCGGGCCCGCCGCGGACGCCGAGCAGCTGTTTCCGCGGCCGATCGTGGTCGCCGATCGCGGAGATGTTCTGGTTCCCGTACCGGTCGACCTGGTTGGCGCCCATGACGACATGCCGTTTTCCGTGCGGTACCACGGTGTCCAGCACCTTCCGGAACGGCTGCCAGCCCTCGACCACCGGCGGTCCGGCGCCGGGCGTGCTCGCCAGCAACGACGCCTCGCCGTCGCTCAGCAGGAGGTCGGGTTCGAAGGTCAGCCGTGCCAGCCGCGCACCCAGCGCGGGGATGAACCCCATGGGGCTGACGAGAATTTCCCCGTCGCCGCGGAACAGCTCGGCGCACGCGGTCACGGCGATCTCGGCACGGGTCACGTCACTCACGCTGCCTCCTCGGAAAAACGGTCGACAGCCGCCTGATAAGCCTTTTCGTCCCCGGAAAGGAACCGGTCGGCGAACTTCGGCCAGGCGTCCGGATCCTTGGCGGATTCGGCGTAGTGCCGCTGGAAGCGTTCATCCCGGCCGTAATCCGGGGCGGCGGTGGTGAAATGCGCGCCACGCGGCGTCTCGACGACTCCGTGCACGCTCGCGCGGCTCAGCAACAGGCTCTGCACCGGCGCGGACGCCGTCAGCTCGGCGGTCTCCACGATACGTTCCGTGGACACGAAACACCGGTCCGCGGCGAGCGCGAACAGTTCGTCGAAGTACGGATCGGCGCCGAGGTACTGCGCGTTGCCCCGAGTGTCGGCGCGGTTGAGGTGCACGAGCGCCGCGTCCAGCCGGAGCGCGGGCACGGCCAGCAACTCCTCACCGTCGGCGTACGGCGACCGCACGGTACGGAGATCGGGGTTGAACCGGACGACGTCGGAGCCGAGTCCCGCACGCGTCGGCAGGAACGGAAGTCGTTGCGCGGCGGCGGAAAGCCCGGTGCCGAGCACACCCTCGTCGTATTCGGTGACGGCGATTTCCCCGGCCTCGCGAACCCGGTTGAACCACGGGTCGAACGGGATCGAGTCGAGCGTGACGAACCCGAACACCAGCCGCCGGAGCTTCCCGGCGGACGCGAGCAGCCCGACGTCGGGGCCGCCGTAGGAGACCACGGTGAG
The DNA here is from genome assembly GCF_042739735.1 of Amycolatopsis sp. NPDC059027. Lineage (NCBI taxonomy): Bacteria > Bacillati > Actinomycetota > Actinomycetes > Pseudonocardiales > Pseudonocardiaceae > Amycolatopsis > Amycolatopsis sp. NPDC059027. The sequence goes on from NZ_JBHYIK010000001.1 coordinate 78,919, forward strand.
ATCCTTCAGCGGCGAGCGCAGGATCGCGCGCACCAGCGCCATCGGCTTGCGCCGCGAACCCCAGCCGCCGATACCGATCGTCATCCCGTCGCGTAGCTCGCCGACGACCTCGTCGACGGTCATCCGCTTGTCGCTCAAGGCTTCTCCTTATCATCCAAAAAGGACTGACGGGCCCCGTCCGACACCCCGGCCAGGTTGAGCTGGAAGGTGAATCCCTGCTCGAAGCGGTAGCTGCGGTGCACCGGCTGGACGTCGATACCGTTGATCGCCTGCTTCGCGGCGCGGATCACCCGGGTGTCCTTCGCCGCGATCTGCCGTGCCAGCTCGAGCGCCGTCTCGTCGAGTTTGTCCCGCGAGACCACCGAGTACACCGAACCGTGGTGATGCAGCTGCTGTGCGGTGATCGTCGACGCGGTGTAGTACAGCGCGCGCATCAGGTGTTGCGGGACCAGCCGGGCCAGATGCGTCGCCGCGCCGAGGGCGCCGCGATCGACCTCGGGCAGCCCGAACTCCGCGTCGTCACTGGCCACCACGACGTCCGCGTTGCCGACCAGGCCGACGCCGCCGCCGAGGCAGAAACCGTGCACCGCCGCGATCACCGGAACCGCGCAGTCGTACACCGCCGAGAACGCCGCCGCGCAGCCTTCGTTGGCGCCGATCAGCGCGCCGTAGCCGGGATCGCGCTGGATCTCCTTGATGTCCACGCCCGCGTTGAATCCCCGGCCTTCCGCGCGCAGCACCACGACGTGCGTGTGCTCGTCGCGGCCGGCCTTCTCCAGTGCGGCGGCCAGCTCGAACCAGCCCCGCACGGTGAGCGCGTTGACCGGGGGAGCGTCCACGGTCACCACGGCGACCCCGGGCTCCGGGGAATGCGTCGAAACGGTCATCGGGTGCCCTCCGGGTTACCAAACCTAGCATTTGCTTGGTACGTTAGCAGGGTGCCCGGCTCGGGTACAGGTGGTTCCCCGACACGGGCGGGAGGTCTCGCGTGGCACTGGAACTTCGGCTGGACGGCGCGGTGGTCCTGGTGACCGGCGGCGTGCGCGGGGTCGGTGCGGGGATCACCCGTGCCTTCCTGCGGGCGGGCGCGGGTGTGGTCACCTGCGCCCGCACGCCGCCGTCACGGCCGGTGGAGGCGGGCGGCGCGGTGGCGGAGTTCCTGCCCTGCGACGTCCGCGATCCCGACGCCGTGGCGAAGCTCGTCGACGCCATCATCGCCGCGCACGGCTCCCTCGACGTCGTGGTCAACAACGCCGGGGGAGCGCCGTTCGCGGAAGCGGCGACGGCGTCGGTGCGCTTCCACGAGAAGGTGGTCGCGCTCAACCTGCTCGCGCCGCTGACGGTGGCGCGAGCGGCGAACGCCGTGATGCAGCAGCAGGAAACGGGCGGGGCGATCGTGAACGTGAGCAGCGTGAGCGGGACGCGGCCATCGCCGGGCACGGCCTCGTACGGCGCGGCGAAAGCGGGGCTGGACAATCTGACCGCGAGCCTGGCCGTCGAATGGGCGCCGAAGGTGCGGGTGAACGCGCTGGACGTCGGCATGGTGCGGACGGAGCTGGCGAGCCTGCACTACGGCGACGAGGCCGGGGTCACCGCCGTGGGCGGGACAGTCCCGTTAGGACGGTTGGCGGAGCCGGACGAGATCGGTGCCTGCGCGGCGTTTCTGGCTTCCCCCTTGGCTTCCTATGTCAGTGGCGCGTGCCTGACGGTGCACGGTGGCGGGGAGAAACCGGCCTTCCTGGCCGCGTCCAATTCGGGTACGAGCGGAGGTAGCAGGGCATGAGCGACGCTTGCGAGCGAATCATGGACGTCATGCGCCAAAAGGGATCGGACACTGTCTCGCGGAGCGAGGCGATCGCATGAGCGGGTTGCTCGCGGGGCGGGTCGTGATCGTCACCGGTGCGGGGCGTGGCATCGGCAGGGCGCACGCGCTGGCGTTCGCGGCCGAGGGCGCCAAGGTGGTCGTCAACGACCTCGGCGCGGCGCTGGACGGGCGGGGTGGTGAGGCGGGCCCGGCCCAGGCGGTGGTCGACGAGATCACCGCGGCGGGCGGGGAAGCCATGGCGAACACCGACGACGTCGCGGACTGGGCGGGCGCGGCCCGGCTGGTCGGGAACGCGATCGAGGAGTTCGGCGGGCTGGACGTGCTGGTCAACAACGCCGGGTTCCTGCGGGACCGGATGCTGGTCAACCTCGCCGAGGACGAATGGGACGCCGTCGTGCGGGTGCACCTGAAAGGACACTTCGCGACCCTGCGGCACGCGGCGGAATACTGGCGGGCCGAGGCGAAAGCGGGCCGGACGCGGGCCGCGCGGGTGATCAACACCAGCTCCGGGGCGGGCCTGCTGGGCAGTGTCGGCCAGGGCAACTACGCCGCCGCGAAGGCGGGCATCCTCGGCCTGACCACCGTGGCCGCGGCGGAACTCGGCCGCTACGGGGTCACCGTCAACGCGATCGCGCCCGCCGCGCGGACCAGGATGACCGAGCAGACGTTCGCCGACGACATGGCCGCGCCCGGCGCCGGTTTCGACGCGATGGCCCCGGACAACGTGTCACCGCTCGTCGTGTGGCTCGGCAGCGTGGAATCGGCGGACGTGACCGGCCGGGTGTTCGAAGTGGACGGTGGCAGGGTGAGCCTCGCGCAGGGCTGGCGGCACGGCCCGGAGCGGGACAAGGGCGCCCGGTGGGCCCCCGCCGAACTCGGCCCCGTCGTCGCCGAGCTGCTGGCCGAAGGTGTCGAACCGGAGCCCGTGTATGGCGCCTGACCTATTCGGTGGACCGAGGGACGGCCCCCGAAATACCGTGCGCGCTATGGCTGAACGACGGGCGATTCTCAGCGGCTCGACCTTCGAGGAGAAGATCGGGTACGCACGCGCGGTGGTCGACGGGGACCGGGTCCACGTCTCCGGCACGACCGGCTACGACTACACGACCATGACCATTTCGGACGACGTCGTCGAGCAGGCCGAGCAGTGCCTGCGCAACGTCGGCGCCGCGCTCGCCGAGGCGGGGTGCACGTTCGCGGACGTCGTGCGCGTGCGGTATCTGCTTCCCGATCGCGCCGACTTCGAACCGTGCTGGCCGGTCCTGCGCGCGTGCTTCGGTGACGTGCGCCCGGCCGCGACCATGCTCGAATGCGGGCTGGCCGATACGGCGATGAAGTTCGAGATCGAGGTCGACGCCCGGCTGCCCGCTAGCTGAGCCTCACCACTGCTGCGGAGGATGCTGGCCGGGGTGCGGCGGCGGGTCGTAACCCTGGCTCGGCGGGTAACCGTACGGAACGGGCGGGCCGTGCTGGATCGGCTGCCGGGAAGCGCTGAGATAGCGGCGTGTCGGCGGCAGCGCCGCCAGGATCACCACCGCGACGGCGATCAGCAGCCCCAGCAGGTCCACGATTCCGATCAACGGGGCGTAAGCCAGAAGCTCCAGGTAGTTCAGGGACTCACCACCGGTGAGCGCGGCCACCGCCACCCAGGCCAGCACATCGAGCCCCGCGCCGATCAGGAGCAGGACCGCGCCGGCCTTCACCCGGGCGAAGACGAGGATCGACCCCACCAGCAGCAGAAGCACGGTCGGTATCAGATGCAGGTAACCGATCAGGCCGGGAAGATCGTAGTACCGCACGTCACCGAGGCCCCGCACGACGAAGTAGCCGTCGAGGAGGAACGCGACGAGGGCGAGAACGGCCGCGGTGATCGCCGTGCCGCCGGACGGTCTGGCCTGCCCCGGATACGGGACGGGTTGCTGGGGGTGAGTCATGGGCTCATCATGCAGGACGATCCGTTGGTGCGGGCGGGTTTCCGGCTCATCGCGGCGGGGATCACGACCTCAGTCCCGCCACCACGTCTCGCCGCCGGTCAGGTAGGGGTCGAGGGGTGGGTGCCTGCGCCGGGTCCACCAGTCGTCGTTGCTCGTCGAGCGGGTGTCGAAGGTGCGGCGCAGGTAGAACTCGTCGAGCCGCTTCACCAGTGGCCGCAGTTCGTCGCGAGCGCGTGGTGGAAGGGCGTGCAGCGCTTCGGAAAGCATCCGTCGTTCGCCCACATAGTCACGCCAAGGGGACAAAACCTCGCCGTGCAGCGCGCGCAGCGGCTGCCGCACCCACTGTGCCCACACGGCCAGCGCCTCGGCGACGGCGCCCGGTGTGGCGCGTCGTCGTTCGAAGTCCGCGATCTGGCGTTGCGCGGCCCGGGAAATCCCCGGGATCACCTGCGGTGCGAGAGCGCGGCGTTTCAGTGGCAGATCGGCGCGCACGCGCGCCGGGGACTTACGCGGCATCGCTCCCGGAACGGATCGTCATGCCGCCATCGTGGCAGCTTTCCTGGCGTCGCGCCAACGGCTTCCGCGCGGAACTGTCGGTGGTGGATGTGACACTGCGGACATGACCAGTTGGCGAGGATTCACCGAACAGGCACCCGAACTCGCGGCGAAGATCCACCGCCGGTTCACCGCGGGGGAGACCCACGTGCTGGCCACCCTGCGGCGGGACGGGTCGCCACGGGTGAGCGGCACCGAACTCGACTTCCACGGCGCCCAGATCTACGCCGGGTCGATGCCCGGTGCGGTGAAGGCGCGGGATCTGCGGCGGGACGGGCGGTTCGCGATCCACGCCTGCCCCGGTGTGGCCGACGGCGGGGACGCCAAGCTCTCCGGAACGGCCGTGGAGCTGACCGATCCGGCGGAGATCGCCGAGGTGCAGGGGAACACCGAGCCGTGTCACCTGTTCCGGCTCGACGTCACCGACGCCGTCCTCACCTGGGTCGAGGGGAACACGATGCTCGTGGAGCACTGGCAGGAGGGAGGGGAGCACGTCCGTTTCGCACGTCCGGGCACCGGGCCCGTCGAACGCACCGTGCTTGTGAACGCCGGTTGAGCCGCGCGGCGCTCTACCCCCCGCGGGAGCCGGG
>NZ_JBHYIK010000001.1:83832-86702 GCF_042739735.1 Amycolatopsis sp. NPDC059027
CTCAACCCCCGCCCGATGCACCGGGCGGGTTCGGGCCGCTGGGGGCCCGGCCGGAACGCGCACGAGTTCTAGAGGCGCTCGATGATGCTGGCGGTGGCGAGCGCGCCGCCGGCGCACATCGTCACCAGCGCGGTCGAGGCGTCCCGGCGTTCCAGCTCGTGCAACGCCGTGGTGAGCAGCCGCGAGCCGGTGCTGCCCACCGGGTGCCCGAGCGCGATGGCCCCGCCGTTGACGTTCACGCGCGACTCGTCCGGGCCGTGCACGCGCTGCCAGGACAGCACCACCGACGCGAAGGCTTCGTTGACCTCGAACAGGTCCGGGTCGCCGATGGTCATCCCGGCCTTGGCGAGCACCCGTTCGGTGGCGCGGACCGGGCCGTCGAGGTGGTAGTACGGCTCGGCGCCGACGAGTGCCTGGGCGACGATCCGGGCGCGTGGCCGGAGGCCGAGCGCCTTCGCGCGATCGGCGTCCATGAGCAGGAGCGCGGCGGCGCCGTCGGAGATCTGTGACGACGTGCCCGCGGTGTGGATTCCGTTGTCCAGCACCGGCTTGAGCTTCGCGAGCCCGTCGACGGTGGTTTCCCGCAGGCCCTGATCGCGGTTCACCAGCCGGGTCTCCCCGGTCGGGGCGCCGTCCTCGCCGAGGACGGGCGCCTTGACCGGCACGATCTCGCGGTCGAAGTGCCCGGCGGCCCACGCGGCGGCGGCCTTGCGCTGCGACTCGGTGCCGAACCGGTCGACGTCCTCGCGGGTGATGCCGCGGCGTTCGGCGATGCGCTCGGCCGCGCCGTACTGGTTGGGCATGTCGATCGACCAGGACGACGGCCGCGGGGTGCCCGCCTCGGTGCCGCGGTTGGCGCCGAGCGGGACCCGGCTCATCGCCTCGACCCCGCAGGCGATCCCGGTGTCGATCGCGCCGGTCGCGATGAGCCCCGCGATGAGGTGCGCGGCCTGCTGCGCGGAGCCGCACTGCGCGTCGATGGTCGTCGCGCCGGCGGTCTCGGGCAGCCCGGCGTGCAGCCACGCGGTGCGCGTGACGTTGTTCGACTGCTCGCCCGCCTGTGTCACCGAACCGCCGATGAGCTGCTCGACGAGTTCGGGCTCGATCCCGGCCCGGTCGAGCACCGCGCGCTGTGCGGCGCCGAGCAGTTCGGCCGCGTGCAGCCCGGCCAGCCACCCGCGGCGCTTGCCGATCGGGGTGCGCACGGCCTCGACGATCACTGGCGTGCCCATGCGTGTCCCTTTCGTCCGTCAACACCGTTCACTCGGCCAAAACTAGAACATGTTCCTATTTTTGGCAAGGGTAGGCAGCATTGACGCTATCTGGATCTTGACCGAGTGAGCGCTCGATCACCTGCGACTCTGTCGCCCACATCGATAAAGTTAACGGGTTTCACTGAATCCTCTTCCCTTGGTTAACACCGTATGCTCTAATCCCCTCTAGAACGTGTTTCATCGGCGAACCGCGTAGGAGGCACCTGTGGCAGCTCCGCTGATCCCCGCCGGTTTCGACTTCACCGACCCGGACCTCTACGCGAATCGGCTGCCGCTGGCCGAGTTCGCCGAACTCCGGCGTACCGCACCGGTGTGGTGGAATCCGCAGGCCCGCAACACCGCCGGTTTCGGCGACGACGGCTACTGGGTGGTCACGCGGCACGCGGACGTCAAGGAAGTCTCGCGGGACAGCCAGCTCTACTCTTCGAGCGAGAAGACCGCGATCATCCGGTTCGACGAGAACACGACCGACGAGATGCTCAACGCCAACCGTCTCGTCCTGTTGAACATGGACGCGCCGCAGCACACGAAGCTCCGGCGCATCGTCTCGAAGGGTTTCACCCCGCGCTCGATCTCGCGGCTGGAAGACACGCTGCGCGAGCGCGCCGAGCGGATCGTCGCCGAGGCGAAGAAGAAGGGCACGGGCGACTTCGTCACCGACGTCGCCTGCGAACTCCCGTTGCAGGCCATCGCCGAGCTCATCGGCATCCCGCAGGAGGACCGCCTCAAGATCTTCGACTGGTCCAACCAGATGATCGCCTACGACGACCCCGAATACGAGGTCGAGCCCATCGCCGCCTCCGCCGAAATCCTCGGCTACGCCTGGAACATGGCCGAGGAACGGCGAAAATGCCCGATGGACGACATCGTCACGAAGCTCATCCAGGCCGACGTCGACGGCGAGTCGCTCGCCTCCGACGAGTTCGGCTTCTTCGTCATCCTGCTCGCCGTGGCGGGCAACGAAACCACGCGCAACGCCATCACCCATGGCATGAAGGCGCTGCTGGATCACCCCGAGCAGTGGGAGATCTACCGCGAACAGCGCCCGAAGACCGCGCCCGACGAGATCGTCCGGTGGGCCACCCCCGTCGTCGCGTTCCAGCGCACCGCCACCCGGGACACCGTGCTCGGCGGCCAGGAGATCCACGCGGGCGACCGGGTCGGCATGTTCTACAGCTCGGCCAACTTCGACCCCGACGTCTTCGACGCCCCCGAACGGTTCGACATCCTGCGCGAGGACAACCCGCACGTCGGTTTCGGTGGCACCGGATCGCACTACTGCATCGGCGCCAACCTCGCCCGGCTCGAGATCGACCTGATCTTCAACGCCATCGCCGACGTCATGCCCGGCATCACCGAGGCGGCCCCGCCTCAGCGGCTCCGTTCCAGCTGGCTCAACGGGATCAAGCACTACCCAGTGAACTACGGCTGATTCCTCAAGGGGCCCGAGACGACGGTCTGGCCGGGTCCGTGGCGAAGTACGCCGAAGCCCGGGGGGGGGGGGCGGGGGGCCCCCCCCCGGGGTGGTGGGGGCCCCCCCGGGCCGGGGGGGGGGGGGCCCCGGGGCGGGGGGGGTTAGAAAAAAAACGTGCCACC
>NZ_JBHYIK010000001.1:86712-94743 GCF_042739735.1 Amycolatopsis sp. NPDC059027
AAAGAAGCGACTTTTGTGTATAAGAGACAGCGAGCCGACGGTCTGGCCGGGTCCGTGGCGAAGTACGCCGAAGCCCGGGGTGTCGCGCCGGCGCGACACCCCGGGTGATGCTGGTGCCCGCCCTGGCCTGCGCGTGGTGACGCCCGGGAGGACGGACAGGGCTTCCGGCCCGGTGCTCAGTTTCCTCGCGGGGGCGGTGTGGTCCCGCCACCCCCGTGAGGCGGAGGGGTTGTTCCGCCACCATGGGGTGGAGGGGTGGTCCCGCCACCATGGGGCGGAGGGGTGGTGCCGCCACCGGACGGGACGCCCGCGCAGCAGTAGGTGTCCGCTGCCGCGGAAGCCGGAGTGAGGACGGCGATGCCGACGAGAATCGGCAGCGTGGCGACGAGGCCCACAATCGTCTTGCGCAGCATGGAATGCCTTCCGGTCAAGGAAAAGTGCGATCCTGCCGAACGTAACAGGAGGAGCCGGGCCAGCCGGTGAGTCAAGTCTTTCGGTTACGCGTCTTGACCGGACGTCCTGAGAACCACGGAATCGGGAGCCTCTTCGTCACCGGACGCCGGGCGGGGTGTTGCCACCCCACGGCTGCGGTGTGGCACTCATCGCGAACCGCAGCTCGCCACCACCGGTGAGATCACGCTGGCTCAGGAACGGCCGGGTGATCGGCTTTCCGTCGAGGCGCAACGATTGCACGTACGGCTTGTCCGCCGCGTTGCCCGGCGCCGAGACCACCAGCGGACGCCGGGAGCCCGGCAGCCGCACCGTGACCTTCCGGAAGAACGGGCTGCCCACCGCGTACTGGTCCGACGCGGGGTTGACCGGGTAGATCCCCAGCGAGGACAGCAGATACCAGGACGACATCTGCCCGCAGTCGTCGTTGCCGGTCAGCCCGTCCGGCCGGTTCGCGTAGTTCGCCGCCGCGATGCTCCGCACCTGCGCCTGGGTCTGCCACGGCCGTCCGGCGTAGTCGTACAGATAACCGATGTGGTGGCTGGGCTCGTTGGTGTGGTTGTTGTGCCCCTCGGCGAAGTGCCGGTCCAGCAGCGCCAGGAACTTTTCCTTGCCCATCAAGGAGATCAGGCCGGGAACATCGTGCATGACGTCGAAGCTGTAGACCCACTGGTTGCCCTCGGTCCAGCCGCCGTCCGCCCACGAGCCGTCGAAGTTCCGCGACTGCATGAAGCCCGTCGAAGGGTTGTAGAGGTTCCGGTAGTTCTTGCTGCGGTCGAGGAGGAACTTCGCGTCGTCGGTCTTCCCGAGCGCCTTCGCGACCTGGGCCACCGCCCAGTCCTCGTAGGCGTAGTCGAGGGTTCGTGAGCCCGCCTCGGCGGTGCGGTCGTTCGCGACCCAGCCGTTCTGCTTGTACGTCGTGAGCCCAGCGCGAGCCTCGACCGGAGTGCCTTCTTCCCGGTCGGAGAAGCGCAGTTCGGTGTCCCGGTCGGGCGGGGTCGTCGCGTCCTTGCGCACGGCTTCGTAAGCGAGCTTCCGGTCGAATCCGGTGAATCCCTTGGCGATCGCCTCGGCGATGATCGAGTCCGCGTTCGTCCCGACCATGATGTTGGTCTCGGTGGGGTTCTTCCACATCGGCAGCCAGCCGCCCTCGCGGTAGTCCTGCAGCATCGACGTCACCATGTCGTCGACGCGCTCGGGCGCGAAGAGCGTCAGGAAAGCGTTTTCGGCGCGGAAGGTGTCCCACAGCGAATAGCTGGTGTAGCTCGTTCCTTTGTGGACTTTGTCGTCATAGGCGCTGTAGTACCGGCCGTACTCCGACATCTCGGAGGGATACTGCAGCGCGTGGAACATGCTGGTGTAGAATGTCGCCAGCTGGTCGGAGGTCGCGCCCTCGATGTCGACGCGGTCGAGCTTCTCGCTCCACGCCGCCTTGGTCCCGGCCGCGACGCGGTCGAATCCCCGCGGGTCGGGGGCCTCGCGGTACAGGTTCTCCCGCGCCTGGTCCACCGAGATGAACGAGGTCGCGATCCGGACCTGCACCCGCCGCGCCGAGGCGGGGAACCGCACGAACGCGCCGAGCCCGGCGTCGGTGCGGCTCCGTTCCCCTTCGTGCACCGTGGAGCCGGTCGACGTCCCGTAGCCGGTGAACGGCGTGTCGAAGCTCGCCACGAAGTAGCCCTTGAAATGCGGCGCCTTGAACGGCCCGAGCTTCGAATCCTGTCGATCGGGGTTGTAGCCGGTGATCTCGCGCCGTGCCGGATCGATCGTGACGCCGCCGGTGATGCCCGCGCGCGTCGCGTCCAGCACGAAGTTCGGCGAAGAATCCGCCGGGAAGCTGAACCGCATGACGCCGACCCGGGATGTCCCGGTCAGTTCGGCGCCGATGGTCCGGCCGCCGCCTGCCTGCATCTTCACGGAGTACTTCTGCGGCGACGCCTTCTCGTCGGCGTGGCTGAACGGCATGGCCCGCGCGTCGGCGCCCGGCTTGACGTCGCCGATACCGGGCATCCCCGACACGTAGCCGTAGTCGCCCATCCAGATCGCCGGCTGATGGGTGCCGATGAATCCGGTGATCTTCGTGTCGTCGTGGTGGTAGGGCAGGCGGCTGACCCAGTTCTGCCGCGTCATCGGCGACCACCGCGTCATCGCGAACGGCGGCGCGGTGCTCGGGATCATGCCGCCGTACTCGCTCGGATCCGTGCCGGTGGTGCCGATCATCGGGTTCACCAGGTCGACGTTCGACGGCCGGGGACGCGCGGCCGCGGGCACGGCGGTGACGAGCGGGAGCACGAGCGTCGCGGCGAGGAGCAGGCGGGCACGCATGGGCAGGCCTCCAGTCCTGACATCGTTGTCACAATGGGGCGAACCGTCAACGTCTAACCGAGATTCGCCTGCGATGTCAAGAACTTTCGGACCGGACCGCCTGATCACGCGAGATCTCCGCCTGATCACGCGAGACCTCCGCCTGATCACGCGAGATCTCCGGAGCGGCCCCGGAGACCTCGTGTGCTTCGAGAGCCAAGTCGCGTGATTGAGCGGAGATCTCGCGTGATGGGGAGGAGATCGGGGTCAGGAGCCGGGTTTGGCGGAGCCGACCACCCACATCGAGAAGTACTGGGACCCGCCGCCGTAGGCGTGGCCGAGGCCGACGCGCGCGCCGTCGACCTGGTAGTCCCCGGCGCGGCCCATCACCTGCTTCGCGGCCTCGGAGAACCGCAGCATCCCGGACGCGCCGATCGGGTTGGACGAGAGCACGCCGCCGGACGCGTTCACCGGGAGCCGCCCGCCGAGCGCGGTGTCCCCGGCCTCGGTGACCTTCCAGCCCTGGCCCTCTTCGGCGAACCCGAGGTTCTCCAGCCACATCGGCTCGAACCAGGAGAACGGCACGTAGATCTCCGCGACGTCCACTTCGGACAGTGGGTCGGTGATGCCCGCTTCGGCCCACAACGCGGCCGCGGCGTCGCGCCCGGCCTGGGGGTTGACCTGATCACGGCCGGCGAACGTCGTCGGTTCGGTGCGCATCGCGGTCGCGTGCACCCACGCGGCCCCGCCTTCGACGGCGTCGCCCGCGGCCTCGTCGCCGATCACCATCGCGCAGGCGCCGTCCGAGGACGGGCACGTCTCGTCGTAGCGGATCGGGTCCCACAGCATCTGCGACGCCTGGACGGATTCCACCGTGATGTCGTCCTGCTGCAGATGCGCGTAGGGGTTGAGTGCGCCGTTGCGGCGGTCCTTCGCCGCGACGATCGCGCCGATGTGGTCGGGCGCCCCGGACCGGCGGATGTAGGACCGTACGTGCGGCGCGAAGTAGCCACCCGCCCCCGCGCCCACCGGCATCTGGAACGGCGGCAGGATCGACAGTCCCCACATCGCGTTCGACTCGGACTGCTTCTCGAACGCCACCGTCAGCACGCGCCGGTGGATCCCGGCCTGCACGAGCGACGTCGCCACCAGCGCCGTCGACCCGCCGACCGACCCCGCGGTGTGCACGCGCAGCAACGGTTTCCCGGTCGCGCCCAGCGCGTCGGCGAGGAACAGTTCGGGCATCATGACGCCCTCGAACAGGTCCGGCGCCTTGCCGAGGACGACCGCGTCGATCTCGTCCCAGCCCACCTGCGCGTCGAGCATCGCGCGGTCGATCGCTTCGCGCAGCAGGCCCGGCATCGACACGTCCGTACGCTTGGCCTTGTGGTGCGTCTGGCCGGTGCCGAGCACGGCCGCGAGCTGCTTGCCCATCTCAGCGTCCCTCCAGAACGGCCACGAGATTCTGTTGCAGCGCAGGGCCGCTCGTCGCGTGCGCCAGGGTTTTCCGCGCCTCACCGGACAAAATCCGGCTGGCGGCTTCGCCGATCCGGGCGAGCCCGGCGGCGAACATCGGATTGCCGGTCAGCGCTCCGCCCGACGGCGTGATCTTGACGCCGTCGCCAAGCCCGAGCGCCTTCCGCAGGATCAGTTCCTGGTGCGTGAACGGTGAATGCAGTTCCGCGACTTCGACACCGTCGAGATCCAGTGCCGCGGCGGCGGATTCGGTCGACGGCGACCGGGTCAGATCCCGCGCGCCGAGCACGGGCGAGTCGACGCGGTGCTCGATCCCACTGAGGATCGCCGGGCGCTCCGCCAGGTCCTTCGCGCGTTCCGCGGAGGCCAGCACGATCACCGCGGCGCCGTCGGTCACCGGGGCGATGTCGTGGGCCCGCAACGGGTCCGCGACGTACGGCGTGTCGAGCAGATCCGCGACCTCGGCCGTGCCGGACAGCTGCGCGGCCGGATTGCCCGCGGCGTCCGCCCTGCTGCGGGCCGCCACCTCGGCAAGGTCCTTTTCGGACCACAGCCCGGCGTCGAGTCCCAGCCGCGCCTGGATTCCGGCGATGGACACCGAATCCGGCCACAGTGGAGCGACGACGTACGGGTCGAGCTGCAACGCGAGCACGCGGCGCAGTGTCCCGGCGCTCGACTTGCCGAAGCCGTAGACGAGCGCGGTGTCGACCTCGCCCATCCGGATCTTCAGCCAAGCCTCGTACAACGCCCACGCGGCGTCCATCTCGACGTGGGATTCGTGGATCGGCGGGAACGCGCCGATCGCGTCCACCGCGGCGATGAACGAGAAGGCGCGTCCGGCGAGGTAGTCCGACGAGCCGGAGCACCAGAATCCGATGTCCTTCTTGGACAGCCCAGTGGCGGCGAAGACCTCGGCGAAGATCGGCACGAGCATTTCCACGCCGTTGGTGGTGCCCGGGGTTTCCCGGACGTTCGGGGCCTGCGCGAACCCCACGACGGCGACGTCTGGCATCAGTTCCTCACAGGTGGTGGGCGAAGGATTCGTACGGCGCGTCGGGCTCGCCCGTCGGCTCGAAATGGCTGATGTTCTCCAGCGACGTCCACCAGTCCTCACGCGGTTTCCACGCCGCGCGCACCCGCATCCCCATCCGGACGTCGGCCGCGTCGCAGCCGAGCACCAGGTGGAGGAAGGCGATGTCGGCGCCGTCCAGCAGGATGTACGCCGCGACGTACGGCGGCTGGATCCGCTGGCCGAGGAACGGGACGTTGACGATGCAGAACGTCGTGACGATGCCGGTGTCGGGCAGCTCGACCTCTTCGGTGGTCGGCACGCCGTCGGTCGGGCAGGCGCCGCGCGGCGGGATGTAGACCTTCGCGCAGGCGGGGCAGCGTTGCCCGATCAGCCGCCCTTCGGCGAGTGCGCGCAGGTAGCGGCTTTCCTCCGGCGACGCGGAATGCCGGTAGCCCAGGTGCACCGGGGTGATCACGACGGCGACGGGGGCGCCGTCCTCGCGCTTCGCGACCGGGGGCGGGTCCTCGGTCGGGAGAGTGTCGGGGGAGTCCGCGGGCAGGAAGTACGCGATGTCCCGGATGTGCCCGACGGTTTCGTCGGCCCATCGCACGCGGACCCTCTGTCCAGTGTGGACGTTCTCGGGCGTGCCGGCGTCGACAGCGTGCAGCAGCGCGGTGTCCGCGCCGTCGAGCCGGATGAGCGCCCACGCGAACGGCCGGCTCAGCGGCTGCCCGTCGAGGGGTTCGGCGCACCACGACCACGAGACGACGGTGCCCTCCTCGGCGACCGGGACGAACTCGTCCAGCGGTGCCGCGGTGACCGGGTCGTACTCGACCGGGGGCACGTGGACCCGTCCGTCGCTGCCGCGGACGCCCTCGATGTGGCGCTCGCGCAGGGAGTTGACGAACCGGCCGAGCACCGGCCCGGTCGATCGGGTGTAGTCGAAGCCGATGTCGAGCGGGGCCGACAAGGGGGTCTCGGATGCACTGGCCGTCACGTTCTGAGTGAAACACGTTCTCGAATTCACGGCAAGAACCTGCTGGCGGTGCATTGCCGACGAGTGGAACGCGTTCTAGATTTGCGGTATGTCGACGACTGCCGCGAAGACGCTCGGACTGTGGAACATCGCCGGGGAGCAGCCGGAGCTGCCCGCCCTGATCGACCCGGACGGCCGGGCGGTCGGCTATGGCGAGCTGGCCGCCAAGGCGAACAAGTACGCGCTCGGCCTCGAGGCGCTCGGCCTCGAAACGGGCGACGTCGTGGTGCTGTTGCAGCCGAACAGCTCAGAACTGGTCGCCGCGTACTTCGCCGCGATCCAATCCGGCCTGTACATCGTCGTGGTCAACTGGCACCTCGTCGGGCCCGAGATCGCCTACATCCTCACCGACAGCGGGGCGAAGGCGTTCCTCGCGCACGAACGGTTCGCCGAAACGGCGGTGGCCGCGGCGGACGAAGCGGGCATCCCCGCGTCCGCGCGATTCGCCGTCGGCGACGTGCCCGGCTTCCGGCGCATCGAGGAACTCGGCGCCGGTGAGGGCGACGGCAGGCCGTCGCGGCGCACGGCCGGTTCGCCGATGCTGTACACGTCCGGCACGACCGGTCGCCCGAAGGGCGTCCGCCGTCCGCTCACCGGGGCCGACCCGGACCAGGTGCCCGCCGCGTCGACGTGGTTCTTCGGCGTGTTCGGGATTCAGCCCTTCGACAACCACGTCCACCTGTGCGGTTCGCCGCTGTATCACACGGCCGTGCTCAACTTCGTCGCGATTTCGCTGCAGCTCGGGCATACCGCGGTGCTCATGGACCGCTGGGACCCCGAGGAGATGCTGCGGCTGATCGAACGGCATCGGGTCACGCACAGTCACATGGTGCCGACCCAGTTCCGGCGGCTGCTCGCGTTGCCCGGCGACGTCCGCGCGAAGTACGACCTGAGTTCGCTGCGGGTGATGATCCACGGCGCCGCGCCGTGCCCGCTGGAGGTCAAGCGCCGGATGCTCGACTGGTGGGGCCCGGTGGTCACCGAGTACTACGCGGCGACCGAGGGCGGCGGCACTGTGATCAACGGGGAGGACTGGCTGCGGAAGCCGGGCTCGGTCGGCCTGCCGTGGCCCGGCTCGACGATCAAGATCCTCGACGACGACGGGAACGAGTTGCCGGCGGGGGAGACCGGCACGGTGTACATGAAGATGGGCGACTCGAAGTTCGAGTACCACAAGGACAAGGCCAAGACCGAAAAGGCCAGGGTGGGCGATTTGTTCACGCTCGGCGACGTCGGTCATCTCGACGAGGACGGCTATCTCTTCCTGCACGACCGCAAGGCGGATCTGATCATTTCCGGCGGCGTCAACATCTATCCGGCCGAGATCGAGGGCGAGCTGGTGATGCACCCGAAGATCGCCGACGTCGCCGTGTTCGGCGTCCCGCACGAGGACTGGGGCGAGGAGATCAAGGCCGTCGTCCAGCCCGCCCCCGGCGTCGAACCCTCCGGCGACCTCACCGCGGAGCTGCTCGCCTACGCCGCCACCCGCCTGGCGAAGTTCAAGCTCCCTCGCAGCGTCGACTATCTCGACGAACTCCCGCGCGACCCGAACGGCAAGCTCTACAAACGCCGCCTCCGCGCCCCCTACTGGGAAGGCCACCCCGTCCCGTAACGGAGATCTGGTGTGTCCAGCCGGACATGGCGGGGGGTTGGGGGGGGGTAAACGGGGAAAGTCGGGCCCAAAAACCATCAAGCCCCGCGGCGGCACCGGAACACGCCGATGGGCCGGGCGCGTCAGGCCCGGCCGCCGCGG
>NZ_JBHYIK010000001.1:94753-149226 GCF_042739735.1 Amycolatopsis sp. NPDC059027
GCGGAGATCTCGCGAGATCTCCGCCCAATCACACGAGATCGCCGTCGGATCACGCGAGATCTCCGTTAGCGGCCGTGGAATTCGGGGCGGCGCTTCTCGGCGAAGGCGCGGGGGCCTTCCTTGGCGTCGGCGCTGGCGAAGACGGCGATGCCGTACTGGGCGTCGAGCTTGAAGGCCTCTTCCTCGTGCATGCCTTCGGTGTCACGCATGGTCTTGAGGATCGCGCGGACGGCGAGAGGGCCGTTGGCGTTGACCAGCGAAGCCAGCTCCAGTGCCCGGTTCAGGGCCTTTCCGTCCGGGACGACGTGCCCGATCAGCCCGATTTCGCGGGCCTCGGCCGCGGTGATGTGCCGTCCGGTGAGCAGCAGATCCGCCGCGACGGTGTACGGGATCTGCCGCGGCAGCCGGACCGCCGATCCGCCCATCGGGTACAAACTCCACCGCGCCTCGGACACCCCGAACTTCGCGCTTTCCCCGGCGACGCGGATGTCCGTTCCCTGCAGGATTTCCGTCCCGCCCGCGATGGCGGGCCCTTCGACGGCGGCGAAGAGCGGCTTCGTGAGCCGACGCCCTTTTAGCAGTCCGTCGATCCGGGCCGGGTCGAACGCCCCGCGATCGAAGGCGTCGCTCGGCGCGTTGCGGGACATCGACTTCAGGTCCGCGCCCGCGCAGAACGCGCCGCCCGCGCCGGTGAGGACGCAGCTGCGGATGTCGTCGTCGGAATCGACGCGGTCCCAGGCCTCGGTCATGATCCCGAGCATCTCGCCGGTCAGCGCGTTCTTCGCCCCGGGCCGGTTCATCGTGACGACGAGCGTCTGCCCGTCCCGCTCCACCAGCGCGTGCGGCTCGCTCAACGGATACCTCCTGGAAACGTCGGTGACCATTGCCCAGAACGATAACATGTTCTACTTTGGGGACGTGGCACTCAACATCGCGGATCTACTCGAGCACGCCGTCGACGCCGTGCCGGAACGTGTCGCGGTCGTGTGCGGTGACCGGCGGGTCACCTTCGCCGAGCTGGAGGCGAGGGCCAACCGCCTCGCCCACCACCTGGCCGCGCACGGCGTGGGACGCGGATCCCACATCGGTGTTTACTCCCGGAACTCCATCGAGGCGCTGGAGGCGATGATCGCGGCCTACAAGCTGCGCGCGATCGCCGTCAACGTCAACTACCGTTATGTCCACGGTGAACTGAAGTACTTGTTCACCAACGCCGACCTCGTCGCGCTCGTCCACGAACGGCAGTACGCGGACAAGGTCGCCGCCGTGCTGCCGGAAACCCCGAAACTGAAACACGTTGTCGTCGTGGACGACGGCACCGGCGGGGATTACGAGAGCTACGGCGGAGTCGACTACGAGACGTCGTTGGCCGCCGAGTCGCCCGAACGCGACTTCGGCGAACGCAGCGCCGACGACCTGTACATCCTCTACACCGGCGGTACCACCGGCTATCCCAAGGGCGTCCTGTGGCGCCACGAGGACATCTGGCGCGCACTCGGTGGCGGCATCAACTTCGTCACCGGCGAGTACGTCCCGGACGAGTGGACGCTCGCCGAACAGGGCAAGTCGGGCAGCCTCGTGCGGCTCCCGGCCGCGCCGCTCATCCACGGCGCCGCGCAGTGGGCCGCGTTCGGCGCGCTGTTCACCGGCAGCCCGGTCGTGCTCGTCCCGCGGTTCGACGCGCACGACGTGTGGAAAGCCGTGCAGGACAACAAGGTCCAGGTCCTCACGATCGTCGGCGACGCGATGGCGCGCCCGCTCATCGAGGCCTATCGCGAGGGCGACTACGACGCGTCGTCGATCGTCGCCGTCTCCAGTCACGCCGCGTTGTTCTCGCACTCGGTCAAACAGGAGTTCCTCGGTCTCCTGCCGAACGTCGTGATCACCGACGCGATCGGTTCGTCGGAGAGCGGGTTCACCGGAATCGGCATGGTGGGCAAGGATTCCGACCACAGCGCGGGCCCGCGCGTCCAGTTCGGCAAGGACGCCATCCTGCTCGACGAGGACGGCAATGCCGTCGCACCGGAGCCGGGCGCGATCGGCCTCATCGCCCGGCGCGGGCACGTCCCGCTCGGCTACTACAACGACCCCGAGAAGAGCCGGACGATCTTCGCGGAGGTCGACGGCGCCCGTTATGTCGTACCCGGCGATTACGCTCGCTACGAAGAGGACGGCACGGTCACGCTGCTCGGCCGTGGGTCCCAATGTGTCAACACGGGTGGTGAGAAGGTCTATCCGGAGGAGGTGGAAGGTGCGCTGAAGTCGCATCCCGACGTCTTCGACGCGCTGGTGATCGGCGTGCCGGACGAGCGGCTGGGCCAGCGCGTGGCCGCGGTGATCCAGCCCCGCGACGGCGCAGCCGTGGACTTCGCGAGCCTCGAGGCGCATGTGCGCGGGGAGATCGCGGGGTACAAGGTGCCCCGCACGGTGTGGCTCACCGAGGAGATCGGCCGTACGCCGAGCGGTAAACCGGACTACCCCTGGGCACAGCGGTACGCCGCCGAGCACCCGCCCGCGAACCAGCCCGTCTAGGAGGTACGGATGCGGACTCCGCTCTGCGATCGGTTCGGGATCGACCTGCCGATCTTCGGGTTCACCCCGTCGGAACACGTCGCGGCCGCCATCAGCCGGGCCGGCGGGATGGGCGTGCTCGGCTGCGTCCGGTTCAATGACGCCGCCGAACTCGACGCCGTCCTCGACTGGATGGACGAGCACACCGACGGGAAACCGTACGGCGTCGACGTCGTGATGCCCGCGAAGATCCCCGCCGAGGGGACCCAGGTCGACCTCGGCAAGCTCGTCCCGGAGGAACACCGCGCGTTCGTCGACAGGGTGCTGGCCGAACTGGGCGTGCCGCCGCTGCCCGGCGAGGGGGCCGAGCGCGACGGGGTGCTGGGCTGGCTGCATTCGGTCGCGCGGTCGCAGGTCGACGTCGCGCTGAAGCATCCGATCAAGCTGATCGCGAACGCGCTCGGCTCGCCGCCGGAGGACGTCATCGCGCAGGCGCACGCCGCGGGCGTGCCGGTGGCGGCGCTCGCGGGCAAGGCCGAGCACGCCGCGCGACATGTCGCCAACGGTGTCGACATCGTCGTGGCGCAGGGCTACGAGGCGGGCGGCCACACCGGCGAGATCGCCTCGATGGTGCTCGTCCCGGAAATCGCCGACGCCGTCGGCGATCAGGTCCCGGTGCTCGCCGCGGGCGGGATCGGCTCGGGCAGGCAGGCCGCCGCGGCGCTCGCGCTCGGCGCGTCCGGGGTGTGGATGGGCTCGTTCTGGCTCGCCACCGAGGAATACCTGCAGACGATGACCGGATCGGGCGCGATCCAGAGCGCGCTCGTGGCCGCGAGTTCCTCCGACACCGTGCGCAGCCGGATCTACACCGGGAAACCGGCGCGGCTGCTCAAGACCCGGTGGACCGAGGCGTGGGCGGCCCCGGACGCGCCCGAACCGCTGCCGATGCCGTTGCAGAACCTGCTCGTTTCCCCGGCACACCACCGGATGCACGCGGTGAAGGACCCGGGCCTCGTCGCCATGCCGGTCGGGCAGATCGTCGGGCGGATGGACCGGGTCCGCAGCGTCGCGGAGGTCATCGCCGAACTCGTGTCCGGTTACGAGGAGGCACTGTCCCGCCTGGACAAGACGCGCTGAAATGCCGTCAAGGCCACCTTACGGGCGTCTGTCGCCCGCAAGGTGGCCTTGACGGCATTGAGGTCCTGCGGTCCGGAAGCTAGATCTTCTTGGCGGCGTCCGCGATCGCCGACGCGAACGTGCTCACCTCGGTGTACACACCGGGCGCGTGCGGCCGGGCGCAGCCGTCGCCCCAGCTGGTGATGCCGACCTGGATCCAGGCGTTGTTGTTGTCCCGCCGGAACATCGGCCCGCCGGAGTCGCCCTGGCAGGTGTCCACCCCGCCGGCCGACACGTTGCCCGCGCAGATTTCCGCGCTCGGGATGAGTTCGCCGTACGACCCGCCCTGTGCCTGGCAGGTGGCGTCGGTGACGAACGGGACCTGCGCCTTGAGCAGGTAACGCTGCTGCGACCCGCCTTCGGTCGCCGCGCCCCAGCCCGCGATCGTGAAGGTGCCGTTGTTGTACGACGACGTCGTCGCGATCGGCAGCGTCGCGAGGCCGGTGACCGGGCTCGCGAGCTTGATCAGCGCCCAGTCACCGCCGGTGTCCGTGCCGTAGGTCGGTGACCGGTACACATAGGTCGACTTCACCTTCTGCGCGCTGGTGCTCTGCAGGTCGACCACGCCGACGGTGGCGGTGATCGAGCTGTTCGCGCCCGTCCTGCTGACACAGTGCGCCGCGGTCAGCACGATCTGGCTGGTGTAGAGCGCTCCGCCGCAGCCCATGGACAGCCGCACCATGAACGGGAATTCTCCTTGCGCGGCACGGGTTCCGCCGACGACGTCGGTGGACGGGGGTTCGGCGGCGACCGCCGGGGTGGCGAACGAGGAGATCGTCGCGGCCGCCGCGAGTCCGATCGCGGCGTTTCTGAGCAGGGTGAACCATCGCTTGGGGGCCAAGGGATCATTCCTTCCGGAGTCCACAGTGGATACTGAGGCACTGCACGCGGCCGCCCATCGACTACACCAGAGGCACCCACATGGGGACTACCGACTTTCTTCGGGTCTTTCCGGCAAATGGGTCACCAGCGGACTGGTTACAAGCCCGTAACCTGGTAGTCCACAATGGACTCAGCGGCGAAGGTGCCGCACACCGTAGGCGGCCGCGCCGAGCGCGAGCACCCCGCAGCCGGTCACCACCGACGTCCACGGCAGGCTGAACGCCAGGACGACACAGCCGAGCAGGCCGGCGACCCCGATGACGCGGGGCGCGCGGTTCTCCTCGCGCCGCAGTGTCAACGCCGCGGAGTTGGCCACGGCGTAGTACGCGAGGACCGCGAAGGACGAAAACCCGATCGCGCCGCGAAGATCGATCGACGCGGCCAGCACCGCGACGATCGTCCCGACCGCCAGCTCGGCCCGGTGCGGGACGCCGAACCGGGGATGGACGACGGCCAGGAACCGGGGGAGGTGCCCGTCGCGGGCCATCGCCAGCGACGTCCGCGACACCCCGAGGATCAGCGCGAGCAGAGAACCCAGCGCGGCGAGCGCGGCACCGGCGCGCACGACCGGCGTCAGCCACGGCCACGGCGACCCGGACACCGCCGCCGCGATCGGGTCGGCGCTCGCGGCGAGTCCCGCGGGGCCGAGCCGGACGAGCAGCACCACCGCGAGGACGGCGTAGACGACGAGGGCGAGCCCGAGTGCGAGCGGGATGGCGCGCGGGATCGTGCGGGCCGGGTCGCGGACCTCCTCACCGAGCGTCGCGAGCCGCGCGTACCCCGCGAACGCGAAGAACAACAGCCCTGCCGCCTCCAGTACCCCGCTCGTCCGGAAGTCCGCGAACGGCGTGACGGCGAACGCCGCTCCACCAGAGAGCATCGAGGCGACCGACAATGCCAGCACCAGCAGGGTGATCGTGACGATCACCCGCGTCGCCAGCGCCGAACGGTGCACCCCGCGGTAGTTGACCCCGGTCAGCGCCGCGACGACCGCCACCGCGAGCATGCTCCGCCACGGCCGGTCCAGTCCCGGCGCGGCGTACGCGACGACGGTCAGCGTCATCGCCGCGCAACTGGCCGTCTTCCCGGTCACGAATCCCCAGCCCGCCAGGAAACCCCAGAATTCGCCGAGCCGTTCCCTGCCGTACACATAGGTCCCGCCGGACTCCGGATACCGCGCGGCCAGCCGGGCCGACGACGTCGCGTTGCAGTAGGCGACCACCGCGGCGAGCGCGAGCGCGGGCAGCAGCCCGGACCCCGCCGCGTGGGCGGCCGGGGCGAACGCGGCGAACACGCCGGCCCCGATCATCGAGCCGAGGCCGAGGAACACCGCGTCGCCGAGGCCGAGCCGCCGGGCCATGGGGGTCGAGCTCATCCAGGTGATCCTTCGCGTCGGCCTGCCTGTCGCGGGACAGCGAACCACGTCTGCGTCCGGAGGGCCTAGTCTCGGGTTCCGTGACCGCACGTTTCTCGCCGACCCGCCTCTCCGCCGACGGCCCCGTCCGCGACGGGATCCCCGAGCACGGCCGCATTCCCCGCTACTACGCGGTCAAGGTCGGCCTGCTGGAGGCGATCGACGAACTCGGCGAGGGCAGCGCGCTGCCCACCGAGCGGGAACTGTGCGAGCGGTTCGAGGTCTCGCGCGCGACCGTCCGCCAGGCGGTCGGGGAACTCGTCCTCGAAGGCAGGCTCAGCAGGCGGCAGGGGAGCGGGACCTATGTCGCCCCGCCGAAGATCGTGCAGCCGCTCGCGCTGGTCAGCTACACCGAAGGTCTGCGACGGCAGGGCATCGAGCCCGGCCGGAACGTGATCACCCTCGAACGCCGGGCCGCCGGCCCCGCGCTCGCCGCCGACCTGCGGATCGAGCCGGAGGACGAGATCATCCACATCGAGCGGGTGCTGCTCGCCGACGCCGAACGCGTCGGCCTCGAGTCGACATATCTGCGTGCCGCCCGGTTCCCGACGCTGCTCGACGTGTTCGATCCGGAGCAATCGCTGTACGCCTGCCTGCGCGAGCGGCTCGATGTCGTGTTCGACGGCGCCGAGGAGCGCGTCGAGACCGTGCTCGCGACGCCGCGGGAAGCGTTGCTGATCGGCACGAACCCGGCGCTGCCCATGCTGCTCATGCACCGGATCTCGTGGGGCCCCGACGGCGAACCGTTCGAACGGGTCCGCTCGCTGTTCCGCGGTGACCGGCTCAGCTTCATGACCCGCCTGGGCCGCGTCGAATAGCGGCGGCTCATGCGTCCAACGCACCCAATGCCGCATTCGGGCGCTCGACCACTGGTAACGAAACGGTAACTCATCCGGTCCAATATTCGGGGGTCCTTTACCCGGCGTTCGTCCGGTGGCCAGGCTCCGTTGGCGGCCGGCGGCGAGCGTAGGCGGCGTGCGAATCCTTGTTGTGGGCGGCGGCGTGCTCGGCACGATGCACGCCTGGCAGGCCGTCGAACGCGGCCATGAAGTGGTCCAGCTCGAACGCGAGCCCGAGGCGCGCGGCGCGTCCGTGCGGAACTTCGGGCTGGTCTGGGTCGGGGGCCGTGCCTCCGGGCCGGAGCTGGCGACGGCCCAGCGCGCGCGGGTGCTCTGGGAGCGGATCGGCGCGAAGGTGCCGGGGGTGGGCTTCCGGCCCAACGGGTCCCTCACCGTCGTCCGGACCGACGCGGAACTCGCTGTCGCGCGGCAGGTGACGGCGAGCGCGGAAGCGGCCGACCGCGGGTTCAAACTCCTCGACGCCGCCGAGGTCCGCGAGCTGAATCCCGCACTGCGCGGCGACTTCCTCGGCGCGCTGTGGTGCGATCGCGACGGCGCCGTCGAGCCCCGCGTCGCCCAGCCCGCGCTGCGGGCCGCGCTCGAAAAGACCGGCCGCTACACCTGGCTCCCGGGGCGCGAAGTCCGTGAACTGACCGGCATCGGCGTCGTCGACGACCGCGGCGAGCGGCACGTCGGGGACGTCGTCGTGTTCTGCACCGGCGCGTGGCTCGGCGGGCTCGTCCGCGAACTGGCGGGGCCGGCGCCGGTGCGCCGCGTCCGGCTGCAGATGGCCCAGACCGAACCGCTCGGCGAGCCGCTCACCACGAGCGTCGCCGACGCCGACAGCTTCCGGTACTACCCGGCCTATCGTGGCGACGCCCTCGACGCGCTCAACTCCGGGCAGCCCCAGGGCGAGGTCGCCGCGCGCAACGCCATGCAACTGCTGATGGTGCAGCGGCTCGACGGCTCGCTGACCATCGGTGACACCCACGAGTACGACGAGCCTTTCGGCTTCGACGTCGACGAGGACCCGTACGACCATCTCGCCGACGTCGCCGCCGCGCTGCTCGGCCGTCCGCTGCCCCGGATCCGCCGCCGCTGGGCCGGGGTCTACGCGCAGGCCACCGATCCGGCGCGCATCGTGCACCGCGCGCGGGTCGCCGACAACGCCGTGCTGGTCACCGGGCCCGGCGGCCGCGGCATGACCTGTTCACCCGCCATCGCCGAAGACACCGCAGAGGAGCTGGGACTGTGACCATCGAACTGGCCGTACTGGACATGGCGGGCACCACCGTCGCCGACGACGGCCTCGTCGTGCGTGCCTTCACCGCCGCCATCGCCTCCGCCGGAGTGTCCGAAAAGGACGGTCGCTACCCGGAGATGCTGAAGTACGTCATCGACACCATGGGCCAGTCGAAGATCACCGTCTTCCGTGCCATGCTCGGTGACGAGGCCAAGGCTGTCGCCGCCAACGAAGAGTTCCAGCGTGCGTACGAAAAGCTCGTCGCCGACGGCGCATGCGCGCCGATCCCGGGCGCCGAGGACGTCATCCGCGGTCTCCGGGAGGACGGCGTCAAGGTCGCCCTTACCACGGGGTTCGCCCCTGCCACGCAGCACGCGATCCTCGACGCGCTGGGCTGGCACGACGTCGCCGACCTCGTGCTCGCGCCGGGAGAAGGCGTGCGTGGACGGCCGTATCCCGATCTGGTGCTGGCCGCGGCGTTGCGGCTGGAGGTCGGCGACGTGCGAAACATCGCCGTCGCCGGGGACACGCCGGTGGATATCCAAACCGGACTCCGCGCCGGAGCGTCCATTGTGGCCGGTGTGCTGACCGGCTCCGGCAAGCGGAACGAGTTCGTCGAAGCCGGTGCCACCCATGTCCTCGATTCGATCCGTGATCTCCCCGAACTGCTGATCCCTGCCTGAGGAGCGAGCAAGACATGAAGACCACCAAGCGGCTGGCGACGGCCGCCCTCGCCGCGACGCTGCTCGCCGTGCTGACCGCGTGCGGGGGCACCGCGGGCGGCGCGAGCGGCGACAAGAGTGTCGTGGTGTACACAGTGGACGGACTGGAGGACTGGTACACCGCCCGGTTCGAGGAGTTCAAGGCCAAGACCGGCATCACCGTCCAGGCGGTCACCGCCGGATCGGGCGAGGTGGCCTCCCGGGTCGAGAAGGAGAAGGCCAACACCCAGGCCGACGTCCTGGTGACGCTGCCGCCGTTCATCCAGCGTGCCGCCGCGCAGGGGCTGCTCGCGCCGTCGAGCCCGCAGGGGGCCGACCAGGTGCCCGCCCCGCAGAAGGACCCGCAGGGCCGCTATTTCGCGATGATGAACAACTACCTGAGCTTCATCCACAACGCTCAGAACCCGGCGCCGAAGACCTGGGACGATCTCCTCGCGCCGTCGCTCAAGGGAAAGATCCAGTACTCCACACCCGGCGAGGCGGGCGACGGCACCGCGGTTCTCCTGCAGCTCCAGCACGTTCTCGGTGAGCAGGGCGCACTGGAGTACCTCGGCAAGCTGGAGGCCAGCAACGTCGGCCCGTCCTCGTCCACCGGCAAGCTCCAGCCCAAGGTCGCCAAGGGCGAGCTCCTGGTCGCCAACGGCGACGTGCAGATGAACCTCGCCGAGATCGACAAGAGCGGTGGCTTCTCGGTGTTCTTCCCGGCCGACGCGCAGGGCAAGCGCTCGACGTTCGCGCTGCCGTACTACGCCGGGCTCGTCACCAACGCACCGCACGCCGACAACGCCAAGAAGCTGCTCGACTTCCTGTTCTCGCCGGAAACCCAGGCGAAGGCGGCCGACGCGTACGGAATCCCGGCCCGCGCCGACGTGACCACGAGCGGACCGAAAGCGGAGAAGGTCAAGGCCGCACTGTCCGGTGTGGACATCTGGCAGCCGGACTGGACCGCGGTGCTCGGCGGGCTCGACGCCGCCCTCGCCGCGTACAAGAAGGCCGTGGGCCGATGACCCCGGCGGTCGAGTTCCGCGGCGTCGAGGTCCACTTCGGACGGACGAGGGCATTGGCGCCGCTTGATCTCACGGTGGCGCGCGGCGAGACGCTGGCCATGCTCGGGCCGTCCGGATCGGGGAAGTCGACCGCGCTCAAGGCACTGGCGGGGTTCGTCCGCCCGAGCGCGGGGCGGGTCCTGCTCGACGGCGAGGATGTCACGGACCTCCCGCCGCACCGGCGGGGCCTCGGCGTCGTCGTGCAGAGTTACGCGCTGTTCCCGCACATGCGGGTCGACGGCAACGTCGCGTTCGGGCTCAAGGCACGCCGGATGTCCAAAGCGGACACTGCCCGTCGCGTCGGCGAAGTACTCGACCTCGTCGGTATGGGGAAGTACGCGCGGCGTTACCCGAGGGAGCTTTCCGGCGGGCAGCAGCAGCGGGTGGCACTCGCCAGGGCGCTGGCGATCCGCCCCCGCGTGCTCCTGCTCGACGAGCCACTGTCCGCTTTGGACGCCGCGCTGCGGGAGGACATGGTCGCCGAACTCCTGCGGCTGCGAGCGGAGTTGCCGGACACGACGCTGATCTACGTCACCCACGATCAGGGCGAGGCGCTGGCGCTGGCCGACCGGATCGCGGTCATGCGGGACGCGCGGCTGGTCGAACTCGGGCCCTGCGAACAGCTCTATCGCTATCCCGCGACGGAGTTCACCGCGAGCTTCCTCGGCGCGTCCAACCTCATCCCGGTCGAGCTGATCCGCGCCGACGGCGACCGGCTGGTGACCGTCCGCCTCGGTGAACGCGAGCTGGCCGCCGAGGCCACCGGTGTGATCGCCGACGGCCAGGCCGTCGCGCTCGGGGTGCGGCCGCATCGCGTCGAGGTGCGCGCGGCGGAGAGCCCGGACGCGCTCCCCGCGCTGGTGCGCGGTGTCCAGTGGCGGGGCAGCGGCTACCGGATCGACCTCGAACTGCGGCACGACGGCAGCGAGATCCGCGCCGAAGTGTCCGGTGTGGACGGACTGCCCGGCGTCGGCGAACCGGTCGGAGTGTCCATTCCGGATGGTTGCCCGCTTGTCGGGATCGGGGTGAAGAGGTGACCGGCATCGCGCTCGAAGCGGCCAGGAGCCGGGGCCGCGAGCGGGGCAGGACGGACCGCGGCTGGCTGCCCTGGCTGCTACCGCCGCTCGTCCTGCTGCTCGGGTTCTTCGGGTACCCGCTGGCGCTCGTCGCGGGGCAGTCGCTGACGGCGAAGTCCGGCGAGGTCGGCCTGTCGGTCTGGGCCGACGTCCTCGGCTCGGCCGAATTCCGCGACGCGCTCGGACAGACTGTCGCGCTCGCGCTCGGCGCGACCGCGGGCTGTGTGCTGCTCGGCACGTTCCTCGCGCTGGTGATCGCGTTCGTCCCGTTCCCCGGCGCGCGGGCGCTGTCGCGGCTGGTCGACACCGTGCTCGCGTTCCCGTCGTTCCTGATCACGCTGGCGTTCACGTTTCTCTACGGCAGCGCGGGAATCCTCGGCGCGGGCGGGTTCCTGTACTCGCCGTGGGGCGTGCTGCTCGCCGAGATCACGTTCTACACCCCGTTCGTGATGCGCCCGGCGCTCGCCGCGTTCGGGCAGGTGCCCGCCGCCCAGCTCGACGTCGCGGCGAGCCTCGGCGCGAAGCCGGGCCGGGTGCTGTGGCGGGTGATCCTGCCCGAAGCGTTGCCGTCGCTGGCTTCGGGCGCCTGTCTCACCATGCTGCTGGCGATGAACGAGTTCGGGATCGTGTTGTTCCTCGGCGCGAAGGACGTCGCCACGCTGCCGACGCTGATCTACGGCAAGGCGATCGTGACGTTCGACTTTCCCGCCGCGTGTGTGGTGGCGATGGTCAACGTGGCGCTTTCCCTTGCGCTGTATGGGTTTTATCGCTGGGCGTCGGAGGCACGACGAGCTTACAATCGCGCAGCCGCTCGTCGTGCCGACCGGGTGCGGGTGTCCCGCAAGACACAGAAGGGAGGACCTCGTGCTGCTGTGGACGCGGCGTAGCAGGATCGTGCTGTGGACGGTGTTCGGCGTGCTGTTCACCGCGGTCGTGCTGGCGCCGTTGGTGATGATCGTGCTCGCGTCGTTCGCCGGCCACTGGACCGGCGTGCTGCCGGGCGGTCTCACCGGCGCGCACTTCGCAGAAGCGTTGTCGGGGGAGACGTTCGCGAGCCTGTCGGTGAGCGTGCAGACCGGGGTGATCACCTCGGCCGCCGCGGTCCTGCTCGGCACGTGGGCGGCGCTGGCGGCGGAGAAGGCGCCGTCGCGCGTGCGCCGCGTCGTGGACACCGTGTTCCACCTGCCGATCGCGGTGCCCTCGGTGGTGCTCGGCCTGGCGCTGCTGGTCGCGTTCAGCCGTCCGCCGCTCGCGTTCAACGGGACGCGCTGGATCGTGCTGCTCGGGCACCTGATGATCCTGCTGCCGTTCGCCTACAGCACGGTTTCGGCCGCGATGGCCCGCGTCGACCCGTTGCTCGCGCAGGCCGCCGCGAGTCTCGGCGCGAGCCCGGCGCGGGTGCTGCTGCGGGTCCGGCTCCCGGTACTGCTCCCGGCGATGTCGGCGTCGGCGAGTCTCGCGCTCGCGATGTCGATGGGGGAGCTGGGCACGACGATGATGCTGTACCCGCCGGACTGGCGGACGCTCCCGGCGAGCATCTTCGCGCTCACCGCTCGCGGCCAGGTGTTCCTCGCCTCGGCGAGCACCGTGCTGCTGCTGGCGGTGACGCTGGCCGGGGTGGTGCTGCTCGGTCTCGTCCGCGGTCGCGCGGCACATCGCTGAACCCGTGCAACCTCCGCGGCGCCCGTTCCGTCTGGAAGATATGCGAAGCGCGGTGAAGGTACTGGGGATCGGCGCGGTGATGGTGCTGGCGGCGGCTTGTCAGGACAACGCGCCGCCGAAGACGCCTGCCGGGAACAGCGTTTCGCCGACGGCTTCCTCGGTGGCTCCGCCGTCCGCTCCGCCGTCGACGTCGGCGACTCCGCCGGTGGCCCAGCCCGGCAACCCGCCGGGCCAGAGCCGTCCGACCCAGGGCGTGCCGGCGGGTGACACGGCGTTGCCCGCGACCCAGGTCGACAGCAGCGGGATGGGCGACGGCTACGCCCGCCCCGTCGCGGCCGCGGACGGCGGGAAGACGCTGTTCGTCCAGGAGGAGCAGCGCGGCTGCGACCAACTCGACGCCAAGGCCACCGAGCAGGACGACCGCCAGGTGGTCGTGCTGATCACGGTGATTCGCGCGGCCCGCAGCCAGGTCTGCCCGGACCACGTCAAGGAGATCACCCTCCCGGTCCCGCTCACCGCGCCGATCGGGGCCCGCAAGGTCGTCCTGCGCCTGGGCTGAAGGGGACTTTCCTCTCGTAGGACGAGCTGAAGGGGACTTTCAGCGCATGCGATGCGAGGAAAGTCCCCTTCAGCCCACCGGGGGTCAGCTCAGGGTGAGCGAGGTGTCGTCCAGCGCGAAGGACGTCTGGAGCGACGAGTCCTCCGTGCCGGTGAAGGTGATCGTCACGGTCTGCCCGGCCAGGGAGGACACGTCGAGCGTGTGCTGCTGGTAGCCGGAGGCGGCGTTGACGTTGGAGTACGTCGCCAACGTCGTCGAGCCCGCCTTGACGGTGAACTTGTCGTACGCCGTCGAACCGGACTCGGCCGTGTCGATGTGCAGCCAGAACGACAGCGACGCGTGGCAGTTGGCCGGGATGCTCACCGACTGCGAGACGGTGTCGGTGTGCGTGCTGCCGTAGCCGTCGAGGTAGGCCACGTAGCTGCCCGAATGCGGTGCCTCACCCGCGGACGCGGTGCTGACGACGCCGCCGGTCGCGGTCCACGGGCTGGTGCCGTTCTCGAAACCGGGGTTGCTCAGCAGCTGGCCGGTGCAGGTGCCCCCGGACGTCGTGATCGTCCACGAGAACGTGGTGCTGCCGGTGGCTCCGCTGCTGTCCTTGGCGGTCGCGGTGACCGAGTAGGTGCTCGCGGTCGTCGGCGTGCCCGAGATCAGCCCGCTCGACGCGGCGATCGAGAGCCCGGCGGGCAGCCCGGTCGCGGTCCACGTGTAGCCGCCGGACCCGCCGGAAGCCGACAGCTGCAGGCTCGTCGCCGTGCCCACGACACCGGTCTTGCTGCCCGGGTTCGTGACCGCGACCTGACCGGGATTGCTGCCGCCCGCGGTGAACGCGGCGGTCCCGTTCGGGGTGCCGAGCCCGGTCGGGCCGTCCCAGCCGGGGCCCGCCTTGCACTGCACGGGCGTCGAGCAGCTGCCGTTGCTGCCGGACGTCACGTCGTAGAGGTTTCCGGTGTGCGCGTACGGGTAGGCGCCGGGAGTGTCCGACGCGCCGGGGGTTCCGGCGAGCGCGTACACCGAGGCGATGATCGGCGCGGACGCGCTCGTCCCGCCGTACACGGCCCAGCCGCTGCCGCCGTAGGTCTGGTAGACCGCGACGCCGGTCTGCGGGTCGGCCACCGCGGAGACGTCGGCGTTCGCCCGTTTGGCGCAGCCGGTGGTGACGTTCTGGAACGACGGCTTGGGCACGCTGGTCGAGCAGCCGCTGCCCGCCCCGTTCCACGCGGACTCCGTCCAGCCGCGGCCGCCACTGCTGCGAGACAGCGAGGTGCCACCGACCGCGGTCACGTACTGCGACGACGCGGGGTAGCTGATCCCGTAGCCGCTGTCGCCGGTGCTCGCGGTGATCGCGACGCCGGGGTGCTTGAAATAGCTGGTGTCGTAGGTGTTTTCGCTGCCGTCTTCACCGCCGCCGTAGGAGTTCGACACGTATTTCGCGCCGAGCGACACCGAGGTGTTCACCGCGGTCCCGAGATCCTGCATCGTGGGCTGGTCCGCCTCGACGAGCAGAATGTGGCAATTCGGGCAGATCGCCGAAACCATGTCCAGATCGAGCGAGATCTCCCCGGCCCAGCCGGTGTCCGCCTTCGGCAGCGGGCTCGTCTGGCCGTTTTGGTTGACCTTCTTGAAACATCCGTTCGCCGTGGTGCACGCGGGCAACCCGTAGGTCGACCGGTAGCTCGCCAGGTCCGACTCGGCGTTCGGATCGTCGTAGGCGTCCACAATGGCCACTGTCGCGGAAGCGCTTCCCGAGGCGGTGAGGTTGTAGGCCGAGCGCAGGTCCGTCGGCCCGTAGCCGCTCGGCGCGGCGTTCGGGACGAGCTGTGCGCCGGCGGTGTCGGTCAGTCGTTGCGCGAAACATGTTGCCCTGCCTGGACTCACATGTTGGTCGCAGGCGTAGGCGGTGGGATGGGCCGCGGCGGGCGCGGCGAGGGCGGGCAGTGCGGGCGCGGTCAGTGCCAGGGCGGAGAACGCCGCCGTGGCAAGGATTCTTCGAACCGATCGGGACATGAACCCTCCAGGGGAGATTCATCCGAATGGGGATAACCCATCGGTGTCACGTTGTATACAGTGCGTGGAATCTCGCCGGTGACGCGTTCGTGTCAGTGGCGCAAAAGTGTCGGTTCGTGCGGTCGAGGAGGCCCGGATGGTCCCGGACTCAATCGGTCATCTCGTGACGCTGGGCCTCAAAGAGGACGAGGCGGAAACCTACCTGCACCTACTTTCGTCGGGCCCCGCCGCGCCCGGAACCCTTGCCACGAACGCGGCCCGGGACGTCGGCGACGTCCTGCGCTGCCTCGCCGTGCTGACCGAGCACGGTCTGGCCGGACCCGCCGAGGGTGACGAAACGTCCTTCGTGGCGCTGCGCCCGGAACTCGCTTTGGCCGCGCTCGTCCGGCGGCGCGAGGCGGAACTCGCCCGCGCGCGGATAGCCGTCGCGCACGCCTTCGACCAACGCCGCCGGAGCCCCGGCACCGATCGCGCCGGACAGTTCATCGAGGTGATCGGCGGACCCGCCGCGGCCGACCGGGTCCGTCAGCTGGAACGGTCCGCCCGCACCGAGGTGCGTGGTCTCGACTCGCCGCCCTACTACGCCGATGCCGACGCCAACGAGGTCGAGCTGGACAACCTCGCGCGCGGCGTCCGCTACCGCGCCGTCTACGGCAGAGCGGCGCTGGAAAGACCCGAGTACCTCGCCGAAAACGTCGTGCCCTGCGGGAAAGCGGGGGAGCAGGCGCGGATCCTGCCGGATGTGCCGGTGAAACTGCTCCTGGTCGACGACGAGTACGCGGTGGTCTCGCCCGCGAACGACGCGGACCGCCCGGTGCTGCTGATCCGCCCGTGCGGCCTGCTCGACGCGCTGATCGGGCTGTTCGACATGTGCTGGCGCGCCGCGCTGCCGCTGGGCTTCGCCGCCGACGTCCCGGGCTCCTCGGTGCGGCCCAGCGAACGCAGGCTGCTCGGCCTGCTCGCGGCCGGGCTGACCGACGACCAGGCCGCCCGCGCGATGGGTGTCAGCAGGCGGACCCTGTTCCGGTATCTGGAGAACCTGATGGAGCGCACCGGCTCGGCCAACCGCTTCCAGCTGGCGCTGCACGCGATCCGGAACGCGTGGATCCACGCCCCCGTGCAACCCGGCGCGGACCCCGCTCCGTCCTTACGGGCATGAGGTACTCAGCGAAGCTGGCCGGTGCAGGCATGGTCCTCGTGCTCGCGACAGCCTGCGGCGGTCACAACACGACAGCACAGCCCGGATCCAGTAACGGCGCACCCGGCGGCAGCGCGTCGTCTTCGCCATCGGCGGCTCCGCCAGGGACCCCGTCCTCGTCGCCGAACGCGAAGCCGGCCGAACCGCCGCGCGGCAGCCCGCCGGGCAAGCCCCGGATGGAAGTCCCCGAGGGCAGCGTTCCGGTGCCGCCGAACAAACTCGACACGAAGGCCCTGCCCGAAGGCTTCCCGAAGGAGGCGTACACCGCCAACGGCGGGGCGGTCCTCAACATCCGCGCCCAGGAAGGCGGCTGCGGCCACGCACTCGGCTCGGCGATCGAGCAGAACGCCCAGCACGTCGTCGTCGACCTGAGCGAGACCAAGGCCCAGACGGGCCAGATGTGCACCATGGACATCCGCTACCCGGTGATCTCCGTGCCGCTTGCGGCACCGCTGGGTGACCGGACCGTCGTCCTGAAGACGTCCCCGGCGAAGTAACCCGAAGAACGCGTACAGCCCCGGCGGGCCTTCCGGCTCGCCGGGGCTGACTCGTGTGAACCGTTTCCGTTATCGAAACGTAGTCAGGGGAGAGGTGGTGATGAGAGAGGAGTGGGCACATGCCCCGGTCGAGTAAGGGCAGGCACCGCAGGCAGGCGACGATCGGACTCGCCGCGCTGCTGGGCGTATCCGGGATCACCGCGGCGGCGATCGCGATGAGCACGGGAGCCAGCCAGGCCGCCGAAAGCTGCACCGGGCTGGACACGGCCCTGCGGAACAACCTCACCTTCATCGAAGGACAGAAGGCGAACCCGGACGCGCAGTCCGCGGCGAGGATCGCGAACCGGCAGTCGGTGGTGGACCTCATCCAGCAGCGCCGCCAGGCCGCCGGATGCACCGCCGACGTCGTCGGCAAGGCGCCGGATCAGCAGAACGGCAAGAACGGGCAGAACTGCCAGGGCAACGCCAAGGACCAGGGCAGCGGCGGCAATGCCAAGGGAGACGACAAGAACAAGCAAGCCGACGGTATGAACGATGCCCAGGGCATGAACAACGGCATGGGCGCCAACGGTATGAACGGTCAGGGCAACGCCAACGGGATGGACAACGCCCAGGGCGACGCCGACCGGAAAGGCATGGCTCAGGACAACGGCAAGAACGGCAAGGACGCCGACAAGAACAAGGACCAGAACGGCGAAAACCAGAACCAGAACGGGAAGGCGGGGCAGAATGGCAACCAGTGCCAGCAGGGCAAGGGCGCCCAGAACGGCAAGAACGGGAAGGCCCAGAACGGCAAGAACCAGAACAGCGGTCAGCAGGCCGGTGACGTCGTCTGCCAGGGTTCGACCGTGACGCTGTCGGGCGAGGGCGGAGCACCCGCCGCGTCCAGCGACCAGTTCCCGGCCGGCACGAAGCTCAAGGTCACCAACCTGGACAACGACAAGTCCACCACCGTGGAGGTGACCTCGGTTTCCGGTAGCTGCGCGCTGCTCAACAACGCGGCCTTCGAACAGGTCGCCGAACCCGGCAAGTTCCTCATCCGGAACGCGCGGATCGAACGCGTCGGCTGAGGTGCGCGAGATCCCTCCCGGCCGTGGTCGTACAGACCACTGTGGACGGCCGGGAGGGATCTCGCCGCGTCAGCGGAAACTGATCTGCAGCACCGGTTCCGAGGTCGCGGCGAAGAAGTCGTTGCCCTTGTCGTCGATGACGATGAAGGCGGGGAAGTCCTCGACCTCGATGCGCCACACCGCTTCCATTCCGAGTTCGGCGTACTCCAGCACGTCGACCTTGCGGATGCAGTCCTTGGCCAGCCGGGCCGCGGGCCCGCCGATCGAGCCGAGGTAGAACCCGCCGTGCTCGCGGCAGGCGCCGGTCACCTGCTTCGACCGGTTTCCCTTGGCCAGCATGACCAGCGAGCCGCCCGCGGCCTGGAACTGCGCGACGTAGGAGTCCATCCGCCCGGCCGTGGTCGGGCCGAACGAACCGGACGCGTAGCCCTCCGGCGTCTTCGCCGGGCCCGCGTAGTACACCGGGTGGTCCTTGAGGTACTGCGGCATCTCCTCGCCGGCGTCGAGCCGCTCGGCGATCTTCGCGTGTGCGATGTCGCGAGCCACGACCAGCGGTCCGGTCAGCGAAAGCCGGGTCTTCACCGGCAGCTGGGACAGCTGCGCGCGGATCTCGGCCATCGGCCGGTTCAGGTCGACGTTCACGACCTCGTCGGACAGGTCGTCCTCGGTGACATCCGGGAGGAACCGCGCGGGGTCACGCTCCAGCTGCTCGATGAACACGCCGTCCGCGGTGATCTTCGCCTTCGCCTGGCGGTCGGCCGAACATGACACCGCGATCCCGACCGGGCACGACGCGCCGTGGCGGGGGAGCCGGATGACGCGGACGTCGTGGCAGAAGTACTTGCCGCCGAACTGCGCGCCGATCCCGAACTGCCGGGTCATCTCCAGCACCTGCTGCTCGAGGTCCGGGTCGCGGAAGGCGTGTCCCAGCTCGGAACCGTTCTGCGGCAACGTGTCCAGATAGCGCGCGGAGGCCAGCTTCGCGACCTTGAGGTTGAACTCCGCGGACATGCCGCCGACCACGATCGCCAGGTGGTACGGCGGGCACGCGGCGGTGCCGAGGCTCCGCAGCTTTTCGTCGAGGAACCGGGCGAGCCGCTTCGGGTTCAGGACGGCTTTCGTTTCCTGGTAAAGGAAAGTCTTGTTCGCGCTGCCGCCGCCCTTGGCCATGAACAGGAATTCGTACGCCGGGTCGTCCTGCCCATCCTTGTGGTACAGCTCGACCTGCGCGGGCAGGTTGGTGCCGGTGTTGCGTTCCTCCCAGAAGTTCACCGGGGCCATCTGCGAATACCGCAGGTTCAGTTCCTGGTAGGCGTCGAAAATCCCCTGGGACAGCGCGCGCTCGTCGTCCCCGCCGGTGAGGACGCCCTCGCCGCGCTTGCCGATCACGATCGCGGTGCCGGTGTCCTGGCACATCGGCAGCACCCCGCCCGCGGAGATCGCCGCGTTGCGCAGCAGATCCATCGCGACGAACCGGTCATTGCCACTGGCCTCGGGGTCGTCGACGATCGCTCGCAGCTGCGCGAGGTGCGACGAGCGCAGCAGGTGCTGGATGTCGGTGATCGCGGTCCGCGCGAGCCGGGTCAGTGCCTCGGGGTCGATCCGGAGGAACTTCCGGCCCGCGGCCTCGACCTGCTCGACACCCTCGGTGGTGAGCAGCCGGTACTCGGTGGTGGTGTCCTTGCCCAGCGGCAGGACCTCGGTGTGCTGGAACGTGGTGGTGGGCGCCACAGCGCGGCTCCTTTGCCGGGCGATTCGGGGAACCCGCCCAAAGTACCCAACGTCCCGTCGCGCCCGCGCGCCGTGTGCCGGACAGCGCGCCGGACTGTGGCACACGACATGTCCGGCCTGCATGTTGCGGAGCGGGATTTGCCCGTGGCCGCACGGAAATCGAAGGCGCCGCCTCGGTGACCGAAGCGGCGCCTTCGCAGGGGAAAGCTTGTGAAGTTGGGTCGGGAGGCCGGGCCCACCCCGACGGACCCGACCTCCCGGGGGATGCGGTCCGGATGCAGGCACATCCGACCGCGAAGCCTCACCTGGCGCCACTTCCGCCCTGGACGTGACACCTGTCACGACAGTGTCGTGACCCAGGTCATAAGTCAACGCGGCCGAACGGGTGTTGCCGACCCCTTCAATGCCCCGCCCCCGGCGCTCTCAAACCCCCAACCGCCCGACCCCGCGAAACTTGATCGAATCACCACCGAGATGCCGGATCCGTTCACCCAAGGTGAGCGGCTACCCCGCGAGGTTTCGCGGTGAGGGCGCGAGGACCGCGCGACACGCACCGCAGAGCCCGTGCCGTGAACGGCACCGTGCCATTCACGACCCCGCCGAAGCCAAGCCGAAGTCGCCGACCGAGCAAGCTGAAGTTACCTACACGAGGCGACCACGGCGGGGGTCCAGGGGGCTTGCCCCCTGGCGGGGGTTTGGGGGTTCGACCCCCAAAGAACACCTAGCTGAGGCCGAGGGGCGAGCGCGTTCCGCGAGCACACTCCACCCAAAACCTCAGCTAGTCCAGACCACGTAGGCGTCGTCGGCGTCGGTGGTCATGGCTTCGATGAACTTCTCGTTGTCGAAGCCGGGGAGGGACTGGAGGCGCTCGATGAGGGCGTCGGCCGCCGGGTCGCCGCTGGGGACGGCGGTGCCCTTGCCGTCGGCGCCGACGAGCATGAAGAAGACGTCCTCGTTCCAGGGGCCGTCGGGGATGACTCTGACCATCACCGAAGACAGGTCCGACCACGTGACGGCCTCTTCGCTGCCATCGGCGAGACGCCGCCGCACGCCGGTGTCGTCGACACTGACGGTCCGGGATTGCGCGCTGGGTGAATCCTGGGACAACCGCTGCTCCCTGTCTGCTTCGTTCCCTTTACCGTACCTGCCGCGTGTGCACCGGATCACTGGGGCGCGGCCGCGTCGAGTCTGCGTAGCGCGGCGCGGGCGACCTCGGGG
This sequence comes from Amycolatopsis sp. NPDC059027, assembly GCF_042739735.1. Taxonomy (NCBI): domain Bacteria; kingdom Bacillati; phylum Actinomycetota; class Actinomycetes; order Pseudonocardiales; family Pseudonocardiaceae; genus Amycolatopsis; species Amycolatopsis sp. NPDC059027. The sequence goes on from NZ_JBHYIK010000001.1 coordinate 115,605, forward strand.
TCCGTGGTGGGCCAGAACGGTGGCAGCGAGGCGCGCAGGAATCCGCCGTAGCGGGCGGTGGCGAGCCGGGAGTCGAGCACGGCGACGACGCCGCGGTCGCTGATCGACCGGTGCAGCCTGCCGGTGCCCTGTGCGAGCAGCAGGGCGGCGTGGGTGGCGGCGACGGTGAGGAAGCCGTTGCCACCGCGGGCTTCCACGGCACGCTGGCGGGCCGACGACACCGGGTCGTCCGGCCGCGGGAACGGGATGCGGTCGACGACGACGAGCTGGAGCGAGGGGCCGGGGACGTCGACGCCCTGCCACAGCGACAGTGTGCCGAACAGGCAGGTGCGTTCGTCGTCGGCGAACTTGCTGACGAGCAACGACGTGGCGTCGTCGCCCTGGCAGAGGATCGGGTGGTCGAGCCGCTCCCGCATCTCCTCGGTGGCCTGTTTCGCCGCGCGCATCGAGGAGAACAGGCCGAGGGTGCGCCCGCCGGCGGCCTCGATCAGCTCGGCCAGTTCGTCCATTGTGGACTTGGCGAGCCCATCGCGCCCCGGCGAGGGCAGGTGTTTGGCCAGGTAGAGGATGCCGTTGCGCCGATGGTCGAACGGTGACCCGACGTCGAGACCGGTCCACTTCGGGCCGTCGTCGGCGTCGGACGGCGGTGCCTTGTCGGTCGCGGTGCCGGGAGCCTTCTCGACGCGGTCCTGGCCGGGTGGCAGCCCCCACTGCCGGGCCATGGTGTCGAAAGTGCCGCCGAGGGTGAGCGTCGCCGAGGTCAGGATCGTCGTGTGCTGGCCGAAAACGCGCTCACGCAGCAAGCCGGCGACGCCCAGCGGCGCGACCTTGAGCGCCGGGGGACGCGGGTTCGCGGAGTACCGGTCGCCGGACAGCCAGACGACGTCGCGCTGGTGGGCCTGATCGTCCTCGAACGCCTCCAGCAGCCGGACGGCGGTGTCGTGCACCTCCTCCAGCAGCGAACGCGCGAGCTTGCGCGCGGTGGCCTCGTCGACGTCCTCCTTGCGATCCTTGCCGAGCGCGGTGAGGCAGGCTTGCGCGGCGTCCCGGACGGCGGGGACGGCGCCGCGCAGCGGCTGGGGGAGCGCGTCCATCCGGCCGGCGGGCAGGTCGTCGAGGATGAGGGCGAGGCCGTCGCTGGCCTCCATCATGCGGTCGGCGATGTCGGCGTCGATGAGCTTGCCGCAGCGGCGCGCGGCGGCCGAGACCATCGCGCTGGTCAGCTCGCCGGTGGCGACCGAGGTGACCCTGTCGACCAGGTCGTGGGCCTCGTCGATGATCACGACGCTGTGCTCGGGCAGCACCTGGTAGCCCTGGAGCGCGTCGATCGCGAGCAGGGCGTGGTTGGTGACGACGATGTCGGCGCGCCCGGCCTCGGCCCGCGCGCGTTCGGCGAAGCAGTCGGTGCCGATCGGGCAGCGAGAGGCGCCGAGACATTCCTTGGCGGTTACCGAAACCTGGCGCCACGCCTGATCGGTGACGCCGGGGACCAGTTCGTCACGGTCGCCGGTCTCGGTGTCGGACGACCACTCGCGCAGGCGCGTGACCTCCTTGCCGAGGCGGGACACCGCGAACGGGTCGAACAACTGCGCGTCCTCGGGTTCCTCGGGGGCGCCGGAGTCGAGCCGGTGCAGGCACAGATAGTTGCGGCGGCCCTTGAGGATCGCGAAGGTCGGCTCGCGGCCGAGTGGCTTCTTCAACGCCTTCGCCAGCCGTGGCAGGTCCCGGTCGACGAGCTGGCGCTGCAGCGCGATGGTCGCCGTCGAGACCACGACGGTCGCTTCCTTCTGCACCGCGTGCCGGATCGCGGGGACGAGGTAGGCCAAGGACTTCCCGGTGCCGGTGCCCGCCTGGACGGCCAGGTGCTCGCCGCGGCGGATGGCCTGGCCGACGGCCTCGGCCATCTTGACCTGGCCCGGGCGTTCGGCACCGCCGACGGACTCCACCGCGTGGGTGAGGAGTTCGAGGACGCCGGGGAAGTCTGCACGGGCTGGCACAGCGACACACACTAGCCCGGACCACCGTCAGGATCGGCACTACGCCGCGAACGGTCCGCTCGTGCCGTGTGCTTACACATCCGGGTGAGTTCCGCGTTCCGCCATCAGGGGGGCGGTCATGACTGCCGATGACGAGGCGGGTAACCACGTTCAGTCACGAAATCGAGGAGGCCGGTGATGCGGAACGCCAGGAAGACGACGAGGCGGGTGCTGGTGGTGACCACGCTGGCGGGGGTACTGGCGGTGCCGCAGGCGGCGCACGCCGATCCGGTGACTTCCACCGCTTGGGCGTCCGTCGGATCGGTGGACGTGCGGATCGACGACCAGCACATCGTCACCCCCGAGCTGGCCCGCTGCACCGCCGACGGCCCGCTCGGCGAGCGCACGGCAGGTGGCGCGACCGGCGACATCGCGGTGTTCGGCGCCGGCGACACGGCATGCGGGCGCCAGGACGCGATCGCGCTCGGCCGGGCGGAAGGGAAGCGTTTCCAGGCCGACGTGCTCAAGCGGTTCGGCGGACCGGCGCTGAACGTACGGACGTTCTCGGCCAAATGCGGCACGACCAGGGACGGCAGTCTCGGTGACGTCCAGCTCGGCAACGTCACCGGGATCAAGGTGCCAGAGAACATCCCGGCGAACTACCGGGTCAGCGTGCCCGGTCAGGAGGGCGAAGTGCTGGCGACGGTGACGCTCAACGAGAGTGTCGTGCCCTCGCCCGCGGACGGCAGCCTGACCACGCACGCCTTGCACATCAAGCTGTTCCCGAAGGGCGGCCCGGCCAGCGGCGACATCTATCTCGGCACCGCGCGCTGCGATCCCTACGGCAAAGCCAAGGCGAAGCCGTAAGCACTCAGCCGGAGTACGCGTGCCGCGAGGCCGCGGCCACGAACTCGCTCGCCCTGGCGGCCAGGTCCGGCAGGCTGCCGCCCGGGTTGAGCGCGTCGCCGAGCAGCGGCGTCGCGGCGGCGACCGCGATCGCGCCGGAGCCGAGGTAACCCTCGACGTCGGCGAGGTGGACGCCGCCGGTCGGCACCAGCGGCACGTCGGGCATCGGTGCGCGGATCGCCCGCAGGTAGGCGATTCCGCCGACTGCGGCGACCGGGAACACCTTCACCGCCGCAGCGCCGAGGCGCCACGCCTGGTCGATCTCGGTCGGGGTGAGCGCGCCGCAGACCACCGGGACGTCGCGCTCGGCGGCCCGTTCCAGCACCGCGGGGTTGACCGTGGGGGTGATCAGGTACTCCGCGCCCGCGTCCGCCGCTGTGTCCACATCGGACGGTTCGCGGACGCTGCCGGCGCCGATCAGTGCGTCCTCGCCGAGGTCCGCGCGCATCTTCGTGATCGCCTCCGGCGCGCCCGGTGTCGTCAGGGTCGCCTCCAGCAGGCGGATTCCCGCCGCGTAGAGCACGGTCGACGCCTCGGCGAAGCGGCTCGCGTCGGAGGCACGCAGGATCGCGACGAGCCGGTGTTTCGCCAGCGCGCGTTGCAGTTCCTTCATGCCGCAGGCGGGACGGGCGCGGTGCCGGTGTAGGTGACGCCCGCCTTGTCGAAGTCCGCCAGCGCGGCGTCCACGGTGGGCTGCGAGCCGCCGACGGTGTGGTCGAGCAGCACGCGCACGGTGAACCCGGCCTTCGCGGCGTCGAGCGCGGTGGCGCGGACGCAGAAGTCGGTGGCGATGCCGACGACGTCGACCTCGGTGACGTCGTGCTCGCGCAGCCACGCCTCCAGCGTCTTGTCGTCCCCGGACTTGCCCTCGAAACCCGAGTACGCGGCGGTGTACTCGCCCTTGGAGAACACCGCTTCGATCGGCACGACGTCGAGCGCGGGATGGAACGACGCGCCGGGCGTGCCCGCGACGCAGTGTCGCGGCCAGCTGTGGTTGAAGTCCGGGGTCTCGCTGAAGTGGTCACCCGGATCGATGTGGTAGTCGCGAGTGGCGACGACGTGGGCGTAACCGCCCTCGGCGGCCAGCTTCGAGATCGCCGCGGCGGCCGCGGCGCCGCCGGGCAGGCCGAGCGATCCCCCTTCGCAGAAGTCGTTCTGCACGTCGACCACGATCAGCGTGGCGCTCATGTCTTGCCTCCTAGAGGAAAAGCGTCGGAATCGCGGGCTCGCCGTGCGAGAGCTTGAGGCCCTCCCAAGGCAGGCTCACCAGCCCTCGGCGCAGCCGCTGCCGCGCGTCGTCGAGCGTGGGCACATCATCCACCGTGCGCCCGGCCCGGACCAGGGGAATCTGCAGCAGCTGGTCGTCGGCGCCACGTTCGGGCGCGGGCGCGGAGGTGGTCCAGACGACCTCCTCGACGGCGGTGCCGGTGCTGCGCAGCCGCCGCATCGCGGACTTCCGGCCGCCGCGGGACTCCTTGTGGGCACTGCGTTTGGCCACCGGATTGCCGTCCACCTCGACGAGCTTGTAGACCATGCCCGCGGTCGGCGCGCCGGAGCCGGTGACCACCGAGGTGCCGACGCCGTACGCGTCGACGGGCTCCGCGCGCAGCGCCGCGATGGCGTGTTCGTCCAGGTCGCCGGACACGACGATCCGGGTGTCCTTCGCGCCGAGCGCGTCCAGCTGCTCGCGGGCCTTGCGGGCGAGCGGGCCGACGTCGCCGGAGTCGATCCGGATCGCGCCGAGCTCCGGCCCGGCGACGCGGACCGCGGTCTCGATGCCCTTGGTGATGTCGTAGGTGTCCACCAGCAGCGTGGTGTCCGCGCCCATCTTGCTCACCTGCGCGCGGAACGCGGCTTCCTCGCTGTCGTGCAGCAGCATGAACGCGTGTGCGACGGTGCCGCGGGTGGGGATGCCGTAGCGGCGGCCCGCCTCCAGATTGGACGTCGTCGCGAAGCCCGCCAGGTAGGCGGCGCGCGCGGCGGCGACGGCGGCGTACTCGTGGGTCCGCCGCCCGCCCATCTCGATGATCGGCCGCCCGTGCGCGGCGCCGGACATCCTGGCCGCCGCCGAGGCGATCGCGCTGTCGTGGTTGAGGATCGACAGCACCAGCGTCTCGAGCACGACCGCTTCGGCGAAGCTGCCGGACACGGTGAGGATCGGCGAGCCGGGGAAGTACAGCTCGCCCTCGGGATAGCCGTCGATGTCGCCGGAGAACTCGTAGTCGGCGAGCCAGGACAGCGTCGCGTCGTCGACGACCGCGGTGGCTTCCAGCTGCGCCAGTTCGGCGTCGGTGAAGCGGAAGTCCGCGATGGCGTCGAGCACGCGGGCCGTGCCGGCGACGACGCCGTAGCGGCGGCCGTCGGGCAGCCTGCGTGCGAAAACCTCGAAAACGCAGGGGCGTTCGGCCGTGCCATCGGCCAGCGCGCTGCTCAGCATGGTCAGTTCGTAGTGATCGGTGAGCAGCGCCGTGCTGGCGCCGGTGCCCGGCTCCGGTGAACCCATAGGAGTCACCCTATTCACCCACACGGCCGGACCTGGCACGGCGTGCCTTGTCGGCTCCGTGACACCATGGTGTGTATGTCGACGCCAGTCGCCTCCGAACAGACGCAGGTCGAGCCCGCCGGAGCAGAGCACGCCGCTACGGACAAACCGTGGCGCACCATTGTGTGGAACGATCCGGTGAACCTCATGTCATACGTGACCTATGTCTTCCAGAAGCTGTTCGGGTACAGCAGAGATCACGCGACCAAGCTGATGCTGGACGTGCACCACAAGGGCAAGGCGATCGTGTCGTCGGGCTCCAAGGAGAAGGTGGAGACCGACGTGGCGAAGCTGCACGCGGCGGGGCTGTGGGCGACCATGGAACAGCCCTCGTGAACGGTTGGCGCCGCAAGGGCGAAACGATCGTCGCCGGGTTCGAGCAGCAGGAGGCCGCGGTCCTGCGCGGGCTGGTCAGCCAGCTCGAGGACATGCTGCGCGCGCGTGCCGAGGAGGCACCGCAGGACGAGCTGGCCGAGCTCACCGGCATCCGCACCGGCCCGACGGAGTCCCCGGACGACCCGGTGCTCTCCCGGCTGCTGCCGGACTTCCACCGGCTCGACCCGGACAACCCGACGCGCGAGGAGCTCGACTCCGCCGCCGCGATGCGGTCGCTGCACGAGCCGGAGCTGCTGGACCTGAAGGTCGGGGTCGCCGAGACCGTGCTCGACACGCTGCCGCGTGACGGCGGGAACGTGCGGCTGACCTTCGAACAGGCCGACGCGTGGCTGAGCGCGCTCAACGACGTCCGGCTGGCGCTGGGCACCGCGCTCGACGTCACCGAGGACATGCCGGACGAGCTGCCGGAGGAGGACCCGCGCTCGGCGCATCTCGGTGTCTACCACTGGCTGACCTGGGTCCAGGAGACGCTGATCCAGGCGCTCACCGCATGAGCGAAGCTTGCGAGCGAATCATGGATTCTGTGCCATTCGTTACCAATCCGACGGCAGCCACGGCGGAAACGGGTACTTACGAGCTGGTCGGCTGCGGACCGTATCCGCCTGCTTTCGGTCGGATTGGTATCAGGCGCCCAAGAGGATTGAACACTGTCTCGCGGAGCGAGGCCGCCGCGTGACGGCGTCGCTGCGGAACCAGCTCACCGACGTCCCCGGGATCCTGGTCGGCCACCACGAGCGGATCGGCGACGGCTGGGCGACGGGCACGACGGTCGTGCTCGTGCCCGGCGGCGCGACCGGCGCGGTCGACCAGCGGGGCGGCGCGCCGGGAACGCGCGAGACCGATCTGCTGCGGCCGGAGAACGTGGTCCAGCAGGTCAACGCGGTGTGCCTGTCCGGCGGAAGCGCGTACGGTCTCGCGGCGGCCGACGGCGTCATGCGCTGGCTCGGCGAGCGGAACCTCGGCACCCCGGTCGGCAGGGAACCACACGAGGTCGTGCCGATCGTGCCCGGCGCGGTGATCTTCGACCTGCCACGCAGCGAGTGGGGCAAGCGCCCGGACTCCGCTTTCGGTTACGCCGCTTGCGAAGCGGCCGTGCCGGGGCCCGTCGCGCAGGGCAGCGTCGGTGCGGGAGCGGGCGCGGCCGTCGGTTCGCTCAAGGGCGGGGTCGGCACGGCGAGTGAGCGGGTGGGCGGCTTCACCGTCGGCGCGCTGGCCGTGGTCAACGCGGCGGGCGAGGCCGTCGATCTCCGTACCGGGCGGGCATTTGCCGCCGATCACGAGGTCGACGGCGAGTTCGGCGTGCGATGGCCGGACCGGCCCGGCGACATCACGCCACGGCCGACGGACCTGAACACGACGATCGGCGTGGTCGCGACCGACGCGGTGCTGTCGAAGGCGGAGGCGCGCAGGCTCGCCGTCGCCGCGCAGGACGGCGTGGCGCGGGCGGTGCGTCCGGCACACACGATGTTCGACGGGGACACGGTGTTCGCGCTGGCGACCGGCGACCGCGAACTGCCGGACGAGCGGGCGCCACGGGTGCGGGCGTGGAACGAGCTGAGTTCGGCGGCGGCGCGGGTGTTCGCGCGGGCGATGGTGCACGGCATGCTGGCGGCGACCACCGCGGGCGGGATCCCGGCTTACCGCGACGTCTGGCCGGAGGCCTGGCCCGGAACGCCGTAACGCGCTTCGCCGCGTGTGAGGCTCACAGGTCGGGGAGCGGGTCGTCCGGGAGAGCGTTCTGGGTGCTCTCCAGATTCGCCGCGCGGACGGCCGCGATGTACTCCTCGTCGATCTCCAGCTCGATTCCGCCGACCGAGAGCACCGGGCCGAGTGACGACTCGACCTCGAGCGGGCCGAGTTCGGTGGAGCGGGGCAGGCGTTCCCAGATCTGTGTCGGCCGGTTCCGCCGCCACCGGCTGCAGGCGAGGATCGTCACGTGCCGGTCGGTCACCATCACCAGGAACCCGACGTGCATGCGCATCCGGTTGATGGAGATCGACATCCCGGGGATCAGGTACTGGATCCGCTCGTCGGTCCCCAGGTACATCCGGCAGCGGTCGCGTACTTTCGACGACAGGGGCACCTGACCAGTGTTCCGGATCCGGAGACACGGTGGGGAGCCTTTGCGAAGCTCTTGACCAGGGCAAGAGGCGTAAGTCTCACCATCTGGACGCGTTGTGTCCAGCACGTAAGATGTCCCACGTGCTCCGGATTCGCCGTGAACTCGTCGACGAAATCGTCGCCCACGCCCGTCGTGACCATCCCGACGAGGCCTGTGGCGTGATCGCCGGTCCCGTGGGCTCGGACAGCCCCGAGCGCTTCGTCCCGATGCTCAACGCGGCGCGGTCGCCGACGTTCTACGAGTTCGACTCGGCCGACCTGCTGAAGCTGTACCGGGAGATGGACGCGAACGACGAGGTGCCGGTGGTCATCTACCACTCGCACACCGCGACCGAGGCGTACCCGTCGCGGACCGACGCGTCCATCGCCGCCGAGCCGGACGCGCACTACGTGCTCGTGTCCACCAGGGACCCCGATACGCACGAGTTCCGCTCGTACCGCATCGTGGACGCCGAGATCACCGAGGAGCCCGTCGAGATCGTCGACTGACTTCCCGAGCCGGAATAAAGCGGGCCACCTGAGGCGTCTGCGAGAGAGAATCCACCGGAGGTAAGAACCCATGGCCGTGACCGTGTCCATCCCGACCATCCTGCGCACCCACACCGGCGGCGAGAAGTCCGTCGAGGCGGCGGGCAGCACTGTCCTCGAGGTCATCGACGACGTCGAGTCGCGCCACGCCGGGATCAAGGCGCGCCTGGTCAAGGAGGAGAAGCTGCACCGCTTCATCAACGTCTACGTCAACGACGAGGACGTCCGCTTCGCCGGTGGCCTCGGCGCCGAGGTCAAGGACGGCGACACCCTGACCATCCTCCCCGCCGTGGCGGGCGGCTGAGCCATGGCTCGCTTCGAGTCCCTGCTCGACGCGCTCGGCGGAACTCCGCTGGTCGGGTTGCCGCGGCTGTCCCCGACCCACGACGTCCGGTTGTGGGCGAAGCTGGAGGACCGCAACCCGACCGGTTCGATCAAGGACCGCCCCGCGCTGGCGATGATCGAGGCCGCCGAGCGCGAAGGCATACTCCGGCGCGGTTCGACGATCCTGGAGCCCACCTCGGGCAACACCGGGATCTCGCTGGCCATGGCCGCGAAGCTCAAGGGCTACGGCCTGGTGTGCGTGATGCCGGAGAACACCTCGGCCGAGCGCAAGCAGCTGCTGCAGGCGTACGGCGCGCGGATCGTGTTCTCCCCGGCCGCGGGCGGGTCCAACGAGGCCGTGCGCCGCGCGAAGGAGCTGGCCGAGGCCAATCCGGACTGGGTCATGCTCTACCAGTACGGCAACCCGGCCAACGCCGACGCGCACTACCGCGGCACCGGCCCCGAGCTGCTGAAGGACCTGCCGACGCTGACCCACTTCGTCGGCGGTCTGGGCACGACGGGCACCCTCGTCGGTGTCGGGCGCTATCTGCACGAGGCGAAGCCGGAGGTGCAGATCATCGCCGCCGAGCCGCGCTACGGCGAGCTGGTGTACGGGCTGCGCAATCTCGACGAGGGATTCGTGCCCGAACTGTACGATCCGTCCGTCCTCAATGGACGGTACTCGGTCGGCGCGTACGACGCCTTGCGCCGCACCCGCGAACTGCTGGAGCACGAGGGCATCTTCGCCGGGATCTCCACCGGCGCGGTGCTGCACGCGGCGCTCGCCGTGGCCGAGAAGGCGGCAGCACGTGGCGAGCCTGCCGACGTCGCCTTCGTGGTCGCCGACGCCGGGTGGAAGTACCTGTCCACCGGCGCCTACTCCGGCTCCCTCGACGAAGCCGCCGAACGCCTCGACGGCCAGCTCTGGGCCTAGCTCCGCCCTCCACTCTTTGAGGGCATGGGCGCTTGGGCCACGGCGAACACGGGACCGGCAGACTGGCCGGATGAAGACCATCGGGTTGCTGGGCGGGATGAGCTGGGAGTCGTCGGCTGAGTACTACCGGCTCGTCAACAAGCGGGTCAAGGCCGTGCGAGGTGGCTTCCACTCCGCGCGCACGGTGTTGTACTCGGTCGACTTCGCGGAAATCGAGGCGATGCAGGCCGAGGGGCGCTGGGACGACGCCGGCGCGGAACTCAACCGCGCGGCGCGGGCGCTGGAGGCCGCGGGTGCCGACTTCGTCGTGCTGTGCACCAACACCATGCACAAGGTCGCCGACCGGCTCACCGAAGGTCTCGGCATCCCGCTGCTGCACCTCGCCGACACGACCGCGAAAGCGATCCTCGACGCCGGGCTGAAGCGCGTCGGCCTGCTCGGGACCGGGTTCACCATGGCCCAGCCGTTCTATCGCGAACGGCTCGCCGCGCACGGTCTCGATGTCCTGGTGCCAGAACCCGATGACGCCGAACGTGTGCACCGGATCATCTACGACGAACTGGTGCTCGGCGTGGTCACCGAGGAGTCCCGGGAGGCCTACCGCGCGATCATCCGGCGGCTGGCCGGGGCCGGGGCCGAGGGCGTGATCTACGGCTGCACCGAGATCGAGCTGCTGGTCGGCGCCGGCGACAGCCCGGTACCGACCTTCCCGACGACCCGGCTGCACGCCGAGACCGCGGCCGACTACGCGCTGGGCACCACCTCGCTCCCCGCCGCTCCGGCCAGGTGAGCCTCGTGCTGGCCGAGGACCAGGCGCCACAGGCGCTCCCGCTCCTCGCCGGTGAACGCCTCGGCCGGGATGCCGAAGACGTCGGCGAGCGCCGTCCACCAGTCCCCAGGTGACTCCAGGACCGCTTTTTTCTCGACGTCGCCGCTGCGGCTGAGGGTGAGCGCCCGCAGCGTGTCGACGCCGCGGGAATCGAGGCTTTGCACTACGCACACCCGGACGAACCCCGACTCCGGCGACGTGGACAGCCAGTGGTGCCGTTCCGTGAAATCGGGCATCTCGGCCGCGCCAGGCGCGAAGTCCATCCCGACGAAGCTGCCCGCCGGGTCGTGGTCGAACCGCCAGCCGCCGGGGACGACGTCGGAGGCACGCAGCCGGTAGGTGTGCGGGCCCTGGGAGAACTCGCCGTACCGCAGGGGCACCGGCTCATACAGCCCGTCACCGAGCCCGACGTCGGCGAACCACGTCGTCTCCGGATCGTCCGGCAGGCCGGTGACGGTCAGCCCCAGATGGCTGCGGTTGAGGTTCGGCGAGTCCTCGGCGCTGCTCTGCACTCCGCAGAGGTGCCGCGTGACCTGGTAGCCGAGTGCGCGCAGCAGCGCGGAGAACGCGCCGTTGAGGTGATAGCAGTAGCCGCCCCGGCCCCGCAGGATCCGTGCCAGCGAGGCCTCCGGCGCCAGCGGTGTGACACGTTCGAGCGCGATCTCCAGCGCCTCGTACGGGACGCGTTCGATGTGCGCGCTGTGCAGCCGCCGCAGGGCGTCCGCGCTCGGCGGCTCGGCCGCGCAGCCGAGCCGGTGCAGATAGGCGGTGACGTCGAGATTCCCCATGTCGCGCAGGCTAGCGGTGCGCACCGACAAACTCGGCACGGCACAGCCCGGGTCACCCGGGGTGTGGATCAGGGATTTCACCCGAGGTGGGCCGCCGGTCGCCGACGTAGCCTGGGTGATGTGAGCACTTTGCCCGAGCCGTCGTCCGCTGGCGTGCCCGCCACCGATCCGGCCAAACGTGTCCTGCCGCCGAACCCGAAGGCGGCCGCGATCGTCGCGCTGTCCTTCACCGCGCTGCTCTATCTCGTCGAGCTGGTGGACGCGATCCTCCCGGCGCGGCTGGACCTGGCCGGCATCCACTCACGCGAGCTGTCCGGGCTCGACGGTGTCCTGTGGGCTCCGCTGCTGCACGCGGGCTGGTCGCACCTGTTCTCGAACACCGTCCCGGTGCTGATCTTCAGCTTCCTCGCGATGGCCGCGGGAATCGGGCGCTGGGCGATCGTGACGGCGATCATCTGGGTGGTCTCCGGCCTCGGGGTCTGGCTGGTCGGGCCGTCGGACGCGGTGACGGTCGGCGCGTCCGGGCTCGCCTTCGGCTGGCTCGCGTTCCTGCTGGTCCGGGGCATTTTCAACCGGGCGTTCGGGCAGATACTGGTCGCGGTGGTCCTGCTCGGCGTGTGGAGCGGGATGCTGTGGGGCCTGTTGCCCGGCAATCCGGGGATCTCCTGGCAGGGACATCTGTTCGGCGCGCTGTCCGGGGTGCTCGCGGCCTGGCTCATGGCCCGAGCGGACAAGGCCAAGAAGGTCACGCCCGGCGGCCCGGGTAACCTCGGGGTGTGAGTTCAGCGCCCGTCGACGCCCCGATCGGCGTTTTCGATTCCGGCGTCGGCGGGCTCACCGTCGCGAGGGCGATCCTCGAACAGCTCCCCGGTGAACAGCTGCGGTACGTCGGCGACACCGCGCGGAACCCCTACGGCCCGCTGCCCATCGCCACCGCGCGCGAGTACGCGCTCGAGCGGTTCGACGAACTCGTCGAGAGCGGGGTGAAGGCGCTGGTCATCGCGTGCAACACGGCGTCGGCGGCCTGCCTGCGCGACGCCCGCGAGCGCTACGACATCCCGGTCGTCGAGGTCGTCCTCCCCGCCGCGCGGCGGGCCGCGCGCGTGACCCACACCGGGCGGGTCGGGGTCATCGGCACCGAGGGGACCGTTCGTTCGCTCGCCTACGACGACGCGTTCGCCGCCGCCCCGGACATCCGGCTCACCAGCGTCGCCTGCCCGCGGTTCGTGGACTTCGTCGAGCGGGGGATCACGACCGGCAGGCAGGTGCTCGGGCTCGCCCAGGGCTACCTGGAGCCGCTGCTCGACGCCGACGTCGACACGCTCGTCATGGGCTGCACGCATTACCCGCTGTTGGCCGGGGTGTTGCAGATCGTGATGGGGCCCGAGGTGACGCTGGTGTCGAGCGCGGAGGAGACCGCGAAGGACCTCGTCCGCGTGCTCACCGAACGCGAACTGCTCGCCGAGCGGGAGACCCCGCCCCGGCACGAGTTCGTCGCGACCGGGTCGGCCGAGCCGTTCGCGCGGCTCGCCCAGCGTTTCATGGGGTTCGCGCCGGGTGTGCTTGCTCCTACTGGCGGGTAGAAAAGGTTCCGGACGCTTAGGGTGGCGTGGTGCGACTGACGATCCTCGGCTGCTCGGGCAGCATCCCCGGGCCGAACACCGCCGCGTCCGGCTATCTGCTCGAGGCGGAGGGCTTCCTGCTGGCCATCGAGCTCGGCAACGGGACACTCGCGCAGCTCCAGACTGTCGCCGACCCGTTCGACCTCGACGCGCTGGTGCTCAGCCACCTGCATCCGGACCACTGCGCGGACGTCAGCGCGCTCACCGTGTTGCGCCGCTACCATCCGGCGCCGCCCTACCCGGCCAGGCCGCGGCGGCTGCCGGTGCACGCTCCGGTGGACGCGCCTTGGCGGCTCGCGAACGCCTACGCGCCGAACGAGACCGAACGCGCCGAGACCGACCTTTCGGACGTCTTCGCGTTCCATCCGCTGCGGGACGAGCGGACGCTGATCGGCCCGTTCGAGGTCACCGCGGTGCCGGTCGATCATCCGACGCCCGCCTTCGGCCTGCGGATCTCCTACGGGGGCAGGATTCTCGCCTACACCGGGGACACCGGCCCGTGCGCGGCGCTGGGCGAGCTGGCCGACGGCGTCGACGTCCTGCTGTCGGAGGCGTCCTGGACCGACTCCGCGGACCGGCCGGCGGGGGTGCACCTGTCGGGCAAGCAGGCCGGCGAACTGGCCAAGGACGCCGGCGCCGGACGGCTGCTGCTCACGCACGTCGCCCCCTGGACCGATCGGGACGCCGTGCTGGCCGAGGCGAAGGCGATCTTCCCGAACGCCGAACTCGTCGAGCAGGGCGCGGTCTATGACGTCTGAGGCGATCGGTGAAGGGTTCCTCAACCCCGACGGGCACGACCAGTTGCTGCGCACGGATCCGGCGGTGTTCGGGGAGTTTCCCGGCACGCTGGGCATCACCACCGTCGAACTGAGCGACCGGCACGGCTGTTTCGAGCTCACCGTGCGGCCGGAGTTCCGGTCGCAGTTCGGGATCCAGCACGGCGGGGTGGTGGCGGCGCTCGTCGACCACAGCCTCGGTTCGGTGCTGCTGCCGCACGTCGAGGCGGGCACCTGGCCGGCCACCCTCGAGTTCAAGATGAACTTCCTCGCGCCCGTGCGTGCCGGGGTGGTGCGGGCGACGGCGACAATCCTGGCCAGGCGGCGTTCGGTCGCGATCGTGCGGATCGACGTCGAGAACGACGGTCGTCAGGTCGCCGCGGCGCAGGGCACGGTGTCCTTCCAGACGCCCTCGCGGTCCGGGGACGGGGCCCCGGGAGCGACGCCCTAGAGTGCAAGGCGTGGCGAGAAAAGATGGCAGGAACGACGACCAGCTGCGCGACGTCAAGATCACCCGGGGTTTCCAGCGGTGGCCCGCGGGTTCGGTGCTGATCGAGTTCGGCGACACGCGCGTGCTGTGCGCGGCGAGCGTCACCGAAGGCGTGCCACGCTGGCGTGCCGGGTCCGGGCTGGGCTGGGTGACGGCCGAGTACGCGATGCTGCCCTCGGCGACGAACACCCGCGGCGACCGTGAGTCCGTCAAGGGTCGCATCGGCGGGCGTACCCACGAGATCTCCCGGCTGATCGGCCGGTCGCTGCGCGCGTGCATCGATCTGGCCGCGCTCGGCGAGAACACGATCGTCATCGACTGCGACGTCATCCAGGCCGACGGTGGCACCCGCACGGCCGCGGTGACCGGTGGCTATGTCGCGCTCGCGGACGCCGTCACCTGGCTCGGCGCGGCGAACCGGCTGGCCGACCCGCAGCCGCTGTCCTCGTCGGTCGCCGCGGTCAGCGTCGGCGTCGTCGACGGGCGCGTGCGGCTGGACCTGCCGTACGAGGAGGACTCGCGGGCCGAGGTCGACATGAACGTCGTCGCGACCGACGCGGGCACGCTCGTCGAGGTACAGGGTACCGGCGAGGGCGCGACGTTCGCGCGGTCCACTTTGGACACGATGCTGGACATGGCACAGGCGGGCTGCGCGGAGCTGACGCGGCTGCAGAAGGAGGCACTGGCGTTGCCCTACCCCGGCGAGCTGCCGGAGCCGCGGCCGGACAAGAAGAAGGGCTCGAAGTGACCCGACTGCTGCTGGCGACCCGGAACGCGAAGAAACTCGGCGAGCTGCGGCGGATCCTGGACGCCGAGGGCATTCAGGGCATCGAGGTCATCGGTCTCGCCGACGTCGAGGAGTTCCCCGAGGCGCCGGAGACGGCCCCGGACTTCGAGGGCAACGCCGTCGCGAAGGCCCGCGACGCTGTCGCGGCGACCGGCCTGCCTGCCATCGCGGACGACTCGGGCATCTCCGTCGACGCGCTGAACGGCATGCCAGGTGTGCTTTCCGCGCGCTGGTCCGGGAAGCACGGTGACGACGAGGCGAACCTCGATCTCGTCCTGGCACAGCTTTCGGACACCCCGGACGAGCGGATGGGTGCCGCGTTCGTGTGTGCGGCGGCTCTTGTCCTGCCGGACGGGACGGAAACCGTGGTGCGCGGTGAATGGCGGGGCTCGCTGGTGCGGGAACGCCGTGGTACCAACGGGTTTGGTTACGACCCGATCTTCGTGCCGGACGGTGAGACGCGGACATCGGCGGAGCTGTCGCCGGAGGAGAAGGACGCCGATTCGCACCGGGGCCGTGCGTTGCGTGCTCTGCTGCCGGACCTGCGCAAGCTGGCTGGTTAGTAGATCTTCAGCTTTACGCCAGGACCGAGCCGGTCCAGGCCGGTTATGTCCCCCACCGTGTCTACCTCGATGTGCAGGTCGAGGTCGGCCAGTGGGGAGAGATCGATATTCGAGTGGAGTCGGGTGAACTCGATCTGCTTCAAGGTGGGTATCGCTGCCAATGGTCGTAGGTCGCCAACGGTAGCGTCCTGGAATTCGACGCTGGTCAAGGGAAGTTCGCTCAGTGCACTCAAATCGTGGAGGATGCAGTATCCGAGTGTGAGTTTCTTCAGATTTGGAAATGTATCGGTGAGATATTGTAGCATATTCTTGACGGGGCTGTCGTAAAGCACGAGAATTGACACACTGGACAGTGGCTTGGCGGTCGGCATTATGTCGTGTGTGCAGCCGTTGAGGTAGAGGTGATCCAGCTTCGGAAGGTCTGCAAGTGCCTCGATATCGCGAGCATGCATAAGGCCCAGGTATTGGAGACCCTCCATGTCTCCTAGTGCTGTTATGCTGCGGAGGGGCTTCTTGGGAAGTAGGTACAAGAAGTTCAGATTCGCCAGCCTCTTCAACTTTGCGATGTTAGTAAATGTTCCTGCGAACATGAGTGTCAGCATTTCAAGATGATCGTGTTCGGAAATTGGGCTCAGGTCTACGTCTGCGGTGCGCCGGAAGGTCGCGTTCAGTGTTTTTAGGTGCGGGATGCCTGAAAACTGTAGTAGGTCGGTGTATTCCTCGGTGCTGTTGAGTGCAGCGCGCAGTCCGCTTAGCTGTGACAACTGTTTGGCGTAGGGTAATAGTCGACCTGTCGTTATGGTGATTTCACCCTCGTCGAGTGGGGCGTTCGTCAGGACTTCGTTTACATAGTTCTGAGGATCGAAGTATCGCCAAACAGACGCGAGTTGCCGCTGTACGGCAGGGCGAGGGTCCGGTGCGTATCGCTTCAGCGTTGCCAGTGCCTCGGAGCCGCCGGTCAATGCCGCGGCCCGGACGGTGGCTGCGGCGGCGCTCTCGGTCAGACTATCCAAAGTAGACGGTAGATAGCGCAGGATGCGCGGCCCGATCGTCGAGAGCGACCGCGTCTCCCGGATATTCCTCGGCGGTACCAGCTTCGTCTGGATCACGCCCTCCACCCGGGCGAGCACCTCGGGGTCCACATCGCTCACCGTTTCCAGGCACGCCGCCGCGAGGAGCCGCAGGCGCCGGGCATAGCGCGATTCGGCATCCGCCCGGTCCAGAATCCCGCGCAACAGCTCGCCGACCTGGTGGTGCTTCGCGTGCCCACAAGCCATGATCGTGGTTTCCCACCACGTGTCCAGATGCGCGTGGCTGACCAGCACGTCCAGATAATCGTGCTCGGTCGCCTCGCTCGCGGCCAGGTACTCCTGGAACGTCCGGTGCACGAAGTCGATCCGGCCACGCACTGGCTCCCGCAGCACACCGCTGCGTTCCACCAGATGATCGAGCACAGCGGCGGGCTCGTGATCGACGCGCGGCACTGAACGGAGGCGGCGCGTAACGTGCTCGGAGACCTTCTCCCGGGGCAGTTCGACCTTGCCCGCCAACGTCAGCCGCCAAGCCAGATCACCGAGCAGCACCTGTTTCTGCGATTCGGTCAGCAGCACCGCGATGCCGCGTTCGGTGTCCCGCAGGTGCATCAGCATCGCCATGGCCTTGCGGTACAGATCCATCCGGTCACGCGGCAGTTCCGACCGGTGCGCGAGGTTGAGCGCGCACAGCATGGCGCACAGGAGCGGGCTCGCGGCGAGTTTGCGCAGCTGGGGGTGGCTGTCGAGCTGGTTGAGCAGGCGCCGCTGGACGGCAGCCAGATCGACGTCGTGGCGGGCTGTGCCGCTCGCCGCCTGGTGCCAGCGTTCGGTGAGTGTCTGGATGTCGTCGGCGGACATCGGTTCCAGCAGGACCGAGCCGAAACCCTGCTGGCGCAACCAGTTCTGGTCCGCAGCGGCCGTTCGTGAGGTGACGACGAACCGCGCCTTCGGGAAGGTGAGGGTCAGCTCGTTGAGCCAGTTCCGGATTTCCCGGCGATGCGACGCACCCACCTCGTCGACGCCGTCGACCAGCACCATGGCCTTACCGCTGTCGAGGACCCGGCGCGTCCAGTCCCGGGGCATCTTGCTCGCCAACGTGGGCGTGACGTGCGCGACGAAGTCCTCGTGCCCGGGAGGTGGCTCGGCGGCGAAACTCCGTAGCCGGACCGGGAAGGCGACATAGCCGTTCCAGTCGGCCAGTTTGCCGGTGAATCCGCCGCGCGCGGCGGTGACGGCGAGCCAGTCGAGCAGGGTCGTCTTGCCCGAGCCCGCCTCGCCACGGACCAGCGTCCGGAGCTGGCCGCCGATCGCGGTCTCCACACGCATGGTGGCGTGGCCGTCCCGGCGATGGCGTTTGTCGAACCACAGCTCGTCCGGCCCGTGATCGCGCAGCCGAGGCCCCTCGCTCGTCGCTGACACGCTCAGGCTCAGATACGCGACGGACAACGGCAGCGCGGGCTGGTCGTCCATCGGCAGGCCGAGCAGTTCCAGCCGGTCGAGCTTGCGCGCCAGCAGGTCCAGATACTCCGCGCGGAACTCGCTGTCGGTGTCGACAGGGGCGTCGAGAGCGGTCTTCGGTAGCCGCGCGAGCAGTTCCTCCAGCTGCTCGGACTGACGGCTCAGCCTGCCGAGCAGCTCGACCAGCGTCCGGGGCTGGAACGACGGCAGATGCCGGATGATCTGCACGAGATGGCGGCAGGACAGGTCGAGCGCCAGTTCGTACAAGGCGGTCGCGCGGGGTGCGAGCATCCGTTGTTCGGCGAGGTCGGGGAGGCCCTCACGGACCCGCCGGGCGAGTTTCTCCGGGGAAAGGTCGTCGGAGAGTAGCGCTTCGTCCGAAAGATCCGCCTCGTTCAGGGCGTCCTCGACGGCGAGGAAGGCGGCGTTGACCTCGTTGCCCGGCAGGGTGGCGAACCGGTCGGCCAGCACCGGTTCCAGCTGCTCGGCCACCTGGGTCCCGATCGTCTGGACCAGGTTCTCCAGTTTCCGCTGCTCCAGCGGTCCTTTGAGCTCCTGCGCGGCGAGTTCCGCCAGGTCGGCCGCACGTTCGAACCGGTCCTTGCGCCGCTGCAGCCACGATTTCGCGGCGTGCGTCGCGATGGTGCCGCCCAGTTTGAGCGCGAAAGTCTCCAGCCCGGCCACATGCCCTCCCCAAGCATTCGGTGGGGGCATGATTCCGGCGAATGGCGGCCGGGACAAGCCCGCATCCGGGTGGCCTCTCCACACTCTATTCTCGGCGTCATGTGTGCCCACATCGTGCTGGCCGAGGACGACGAGAAGCAGGCGGAACTCGTCCGCCGCTACCTCGAACGGGAGCAGCACCTGGTCGTCGTGGTGCCGGACGGCCGCGAGGCACTCGCCCGCGTCCGTCGCGATCCGCCGGATCTGCTCGTGCTGGACGTGATGCTGCCGGGGATGGACGGCCTGACCGTCTGCCGCACGCTCCGCGCCGAATCGGACATCCCGGTGCTGATGCTCACCGCACGGTCCACAGAGGACGATCTGCTGCGTGGTCTCGACCTCGGCGCGGACGACTACATGACCAAACCGTTCAGCCCCCGCGAGCTGGTGGCCAGGGTGCGGACGTTGTTGCGGCGCACGAAAGCCGCGCACGGGGCGGATGCCGCGCTGCGCGTCGGCGGGATCACCGTCGACCCGATCCGCCACGAGGTCACCGCGGACGGCCGTCCGATCGAGTGCACGCCCGGCGAGTTCCGGCTGCTCGAGGTCATGGCCGCGCAGCCGGACCGGGTGTTCACCCGCGGCCAGCTGCTGGAACGGCTGCACGGTTTCGACCGCTACATCACCCACCGCGCGATCGATGTCCACGTGATGAACCTGCGCAAGAAAATCGAGGCACAGCCCCGGAAGCCGACGCGGCTGCTCACCGTCTACGGCGTCGGCTACAAGCTGACCGCGGGGCCGTCGAATGGCGCGTAGCCTGCTGGTCCGGCTGCTCGCGGTGTCGGCGCTGATCGTGCTCTGCTCGATCGCCGCCACCGCCTGGCTCGCCGCCCGCACCACTTCCGGGGCGATCCGGCAGGAGCAGGGCCAGGCACTCGCCGAGGACAGCAGGATCTACCAGGACGTGCTGAAGTACGCGGCCACTCATCCGGACTGGCGGGACGTGCCCGCGCTCGTCCAGTCGCTCGGGCGGTCGTCCGGCAGGCGGATCGTGCTGGCGACGTCGTCCGGCGGCACGATCGCCGATTCCGCGCCCCGGCCGGGACCGTTGCCGAAACAGCCGTCGGTGGTCGTCGATCCGCTGTCCGTCGACGCCGGGCTCGGCGTCTCCACGAGCACCGACCGTATCGACCCCGACGCCGTCGGCCCGTACGCGCTGGCCCCCGACGAGCGGGAGTTCCTGGCACAGGCGGGTGCTCGCGCGCTGAGCTGCGTGCGGAAGAACGGCGGCAGCGGTTCGCTGGTCACCGAGCCGAACGGCCGCACCCGTGTCGAATCCTCCGATCCCTACACACTTTCGTACTGCTCCAAGGTCTTCACTCCGGAACCCGTCCACGCCCTGGTGCCGTTCGGCTTCGATGTACCCACCAAGACCGAACAGGCCGCGCTGGACAAGCTGACCGGCCTGGTCAACGAGTGTCTCGGCCGGGCGGGCAGGCCACCGGTCCAGATGATGCTCGGTTTCACCTGGGTACGGAAGGAGGTTCGGCCCAGCGGGCCGGACCCGGCTGTCGACTCCTGTATCGCCGCGAGCCGCCGCGAACAGCTGACGCCCTACGTCGCGCCCGCCGCGTCGCTCTACCTCATGAGCGCCGGTGACGATCAGCCGAGCGGGTTCACGTTGTCGGCGGAGAACAAGGTCCGGCTCGCCGCCGTCGCGGGCGCGGTGCTGGTCATCGCCGTCGCCGTCACCGTGCTGGCGGGGATCCGGCTGATCCGGCCGCTGCGCGCGCTCACCGGTGCCGCGCAGCGGATGGAGGCGGGGGAGACGGGCGCACGGGTCGAGGTCAGGGGCAGGGACGAGATCGCGCGGCTGGCCACCGCGTTCAACGACATGTCCGCGGCGCGGGAACGGCTCGAGGCGACGCGCCGGGGCATGGTCAGCGACATCGCGCACGAACTACGGACGCCGCTGAGTAACATCCGCGGCTGGATCGAGGCGGTGCAGGACGGCGTCGCGCAGCCCGATGACGAACTCCTGGCGCTGTTGCACGAACAGGCCGTGCACCTGCAGCACATCGTCGACGACCTGCAGGATCTCGCGCTGGCCGACGCGGGCGAACTCCGGGTGCATCCGGAACCGCTGGACGCGAACACGCTGTTGACCCAGGTTGCCGCCGCGCACGTCCCGCGCGCCGAGGCCGCCGGGGTCACGTTGTCCGTCTCGCCGCTGGCCGATCCGGACCTGACGGCGGATCCGGTCCGGTTGCGCCAGGCACTCGACAACCTCGTGTCCAACGCCGTCCGCCACACGCCTGCCGGGGGCACGGTTTCGGTGCGGGGCAAACGCGACGGGGAAGACGTCGTCTTCGAGGTCGCCGACACCGGAACCGGGATCGGCGAAGAGGATCTACCGCACGTGTTCGACCGGTTCTGGCGGGCCGACCGGTCGCGGGCCCGCCAGTCCGGTGGCAGCGGCCTCGGGCTCGCCATCGTCCGCAAACTCGCGGAGGCACACGGCGGGACCGTGACCGCTGCCAGCGTTCCCGGTGCGGGTTCGACGTTCACGCTGCGGCTGCCGGGCTGAGGACGCTCAGGAGGCGATGCCGAGATCCTTGATCAGTTTGGCGACATGGCCGGTGGCACGGACGTTGTAGGCCGCCTTCGCGATCTTGCCGTCGGCGTCCACGATGAACGTCGAGCGGATCACGCCCTGCACGATCCGCCCGTAGTTCTTCTTCTCCCCGAACGCGGACCACTCGGTGAGCACCTTCTTGTCCGGGTCCGAAAGCAGCGGGAAGGTCAGCTTCTCCGCCGCGACGAACTTCGCGAGCTTCTCCGGCTTGTCCGGCGAGATGCCCAGTACCTGATATCCGGCGTCGTTCAGTTCCGCCAGGTTGTCGCGGAAGTCGCAGGCTTGCTTGGTGCAGCCGGGCGTGCCCGCCGCCGGGTAGAAGTACACGACCACGGACTGACCGCGGAAGTCGCTCAGCGAGACGTTCTTGCCCTCGCTGTCGGGCAGGGTGAAGTCCGGCGCGGGGTCGCCGGGGGTAAGTCGCTCGGTCATGGCCGAAGAGTAACGCCTGGCACCGACATTCACGCGGGCCCGCAATAGGTGGCCACCGTCGGGTCCGTGGCACTCGGCCGCAACTGCAGGCGCATCTGCACCGGCTGCGTCGGCGCGGCGAACGCCAGGGTGATCCGCGCCGAACGTCCCGGGAGGACGTCCTTGCCCGCGTCGTAGACGCCGGTGAATCCTTGCGTCGCGTCGACGAGCTGTTTCGCGGGCGCGTCGCCGATCGTCGCAGTCACCGAAAGGCCGGAGAGCCGGTACGTCTCGACACCGTTGTTGACGACCTCGATGTCGAACGCCGCACCGCGCGGGCTCGGCGGGTACGCCGCGCTGCTCGGCTGGAACGACTTCGGCGCCGAGACCACGAACGACACTCCGCTCGCGAACCGGTGATCGGTGCCGAACCGCAGGTCGTGCCCGGCCTGCGCGGCGGGCGAGCCCGCCGGGGCCCCGCCCGCGCCGAGTGCCGCCGTCCCCTCCCGCGCGGGAACCCCGCAGGCCACCGCCGTGAAGAGCACACAGGCGGCGAGCAGGGCTTTCGGGGTGCGCGGGGGCGCCATCTCGGTTACTCCAGTCGGGGTGCAGGTTCGGCCGTTCGGCCTAGGTGGCGAGCCGAACCCGCTCCACTCTGGCCGCCTTCTCGCGCGCGTACGAGCGGAAGCGGGGTGTTGACGCGGACCTGGTGTACACCCGTGGCCGATCCGTGATCGGAACGGCACCCCCGGTGACCGAACTCACAGTGGCGTGGTCGCGCTTTCTGGAGGCGCTTTCCGGCTCAGCCGGCGAAGGCGGCTCAGATGGCGAAGGCGAAGAGGAAGATGAAGAGCGCGACCCCGAAGAACCAGGCGGTTATCAGCCACCCGAAGTCACGGACCGGATCGACCGAGCGGTTCTCCTCACCCGGCACGTACACGCCGCGCTCCTCGAACCAGTCCGCCCAGCGGGCCAGCCAGCGCAACGGATTCCGTGACGTCACCTCTCACCTCCCGCTCGCCGCGCCACTCTGCCACAGTACGTCCGGGAAATCCCGCACCGGAAGGGGACGCCATGCGCCGGACTTTCTTGCGATACCGCCGGAAGGTGGCCGTCCTGCTCGCGCTCCTCACCGGGCTCGGACTTCTCGGCGCGGTACCGGCGAATGCCGAAACCGGCGCCCCGCTCGCTCACCCGGTGTGGTTGTGCCGTCCCGGCTTGGTCGCCAATCCCTGCAACCAAACCCTGACCGGTGAGTCACAAGCCGCCGAACCCGGCGGAAAGTTCACCGCGGGTTACCCGATGTCCCACGGACGGGTGCCGCTCGACGTCACCCGGGTCGAGGCGGACGGACGCACCGGCGTCGAGCCGTTCGAATCCCCTTCCGCGCCGCCGGTCGACTGCTTTTTCGTCTATCCCACCGTCAACGTGCTCCCCAATCCGTTGCCGCAGCTCGGTTCGCTGCCGCCCGCGCGGGGCGACGACCAGATGGCCGTCACGCTCGCGCAGGCCGGTCCGCTGCTCGGCCGGTGCCGGATGTTCGTGCCGTCGTACCGGCAGGCGTCGCTGGCCGCGCACGTCGTCGGCGTCGCCACTCGCACGACTCCCGACTACGCGCTGGGTCTGCGTGACGTCGAGCAGGCGTGGGACACCTACTGGCGCGACTACAACGTCGATCCGGTGACGCACCGGCGTCGCGGGGTCGTCCTGCTCGGCCATTCGCAGGGAGCCGCCGACGTCGCGAGCCTGATCCGCGACCGCGTCGACGGACGGCCCGACGTCCAGCCTTCGCTCGTTTCGGCGCTGCTGCTCGGCGGGAACGTCCCGGTCCCGATCGACCGTCCGGCGGGCGGTGGTGCCGATCCGGACGCGGCCTTCCAGTACGTGCCCGTCTGCGCCCGCGCGTCGGCGGCCCAGCCGGTGCCCACCGGATGCGTCACCGGCTACTCGTCGTACAAACAGCCCGGCGACCGGACGCTCCCACCGGACTCGGTGTTCGGCGTGCTCGCCAAACCAGGCCATCGCATTCTGTGCCTCAACCCCGCCACCCTCCTGACCGGCGCGCCCGCCGACGCCTCGGCGGACCTCGACGCGCGCCTGCCGACCCAGCGGCTGGTGGAAGGTAATCCGCTCCTGCCGGGCGGCCATCTGGCGCTGTTGCTCGCCGGGACGACGTTGACGACTCACCCGACCGGCTACGCGCGCTACCCGGGCCTGGTGAGCGGTCAGTGCCTGTTCCGCGAATACCCGGGCGGTAACGCCAGCTGGCTGCAGGTCCGCGGCGGCGACGCGCAGATCGGCGGCCCGGGGACCGGACAGGGGCTCGGGCTGCACGTCAAGGATTTCAACCTGGCGCTCGGGGACTTGACCGCGCTGGTCGCCGCCCAGAGCGCCGAATGGCTGCGGACCCACTGACGCGGGCGGTGCGAAGGTGAACTGTTCAACGCTGCCGGAAAAAGAATTCCGGGGCGTGACCCGGCGGTGACCTGGTAGACACGAGTTGGTCATCCACGCGCCCGCCGTGAGACAATCCCAGCGGTGTCGCAGCCGATTCCGGCGGGAAATGTCCTTTTCCGCCCGGCTTTTTCTTACAGATTCTTTCAAGGTCCGACTGACTTTTACAGCTGGGCCGCGGGTCTTCTTTTGTGCCGCTTTCCCCGGTTAACGTCGGGAAGTCCCCGTGAGGGGAAGCCGACACTCCTGTTCCGCGCCGGTCGCGGATAAGCCGTACGGAAGTGAGTTGCGTTGCTCGTGAGCATGTCGTCCGAGGTGACCGTGTTTTCCGATCGTCCAGAGGCATGCGAGGCCATCGCGGCCCTGCTTACCCGCGCGCCCGCGTGTCGCGGCGCGGACGTCGCCGTCGTCGCGTACGGCGGCACGCTGCCCGCCACAGCGCTGCGGCACTGTGTCGAGCGGCTCGGCCGGTCCTACCGGGTGCTCGTCGTCCTGCCCGAGGGTGCGGCCGCCCAGGTGCCGGACCTGTTGCGGGCCGGGGCGCTGGGATTCGTCGACGCGCGTTGTGACGAGCAGGAGTTTTTCGACGCTCTCGCAGTGGTCGCGCGTGGAGCGGTGTACGTGGCCGCGGACGCGCGACAGGCCTTGACCGCGTCGCCTGCATCGACGCCCGCGCCTCCGTCGGTGCTGACCCCGCGTGAGCGCGAAGTGCTGTGCTGGATCGCCAACGGTTACACGCATTCCCAGACCGCCCGCCGGATGGGGCTTTCCAGCGCCACCGTCGACACCTACGTCAAACGGATCCGCGCGAAGCTCGAGGTCCGCAACAAGGCCGAGCTGACCCGCAAGGCGATGGAACTCGGGCTCGTCGGACAGGAGCCGGTGTCAGTCGCCGCCTGACCGGCGTGCCGGCGGCAGGGACACGCTGAACCGGCAGCCGCCGGGGATGTTCCGCACCGCGACGCTGCCATGGTGCGCTTCGACGATCCCGCGCACGATCGCCAGCCCCAGCCCGCCCCCGGTGTCGCTCCCGGAGCGAGCCGGGCTGCCTCGCCAGCCCGGCTCGAAGACCTTGCCGAGATCCTCGGCCGCGATACCGCCGCAGGCGTCCGACACTGTGATCACCGCCTGGCTCTCGTCGGCGGCGGCGGCCACCGTGACGGTCCCGCCGGGCCGGGTGTGCCGGATCGCGTTGCCGAGCAGGTTTCCCAGTACCCGCGACAGCTGCCGGACGTCGACGCGGACCTCGACCGCCGCGATGCCGCCGGGCGCAAGGTGAACGCCCCGGCCACGTGCCTGCGGTTCACATGCCGAGACGGTGTCGCTGATCAGGTCGAAGAGCGGCACCGTCCGCAGGGACAGGGTGAGCGACTGCGACTGGATGCGGGAGAGGTCGAACAGATCGGTGACCAGCTGGTCGAGGCGCTGGGTTTCCTGCAGGATCTGCCGGTGGTACCGGTCCTGGTCGGGGGCGACGCCGTCCTGCAGCGCCTCCGCCATCGCGCGCAGGCTGCCGAGCGGAGTGCGGAGATCGTGCGAGACCCACGCGATGAGCTGCCGCCGCGAACTCTCCAGCAGCCGCTCGTGTTCCCGCGACGCGGCGAGCGCGGTGCTCATCGCCGCGAGCTCCTGGCTCAGCACTTCCCATTCGGCGGCACTGTCGCCGGCGGGCGCGGCGAACCGGCCCTGGACGCCCATGCTCCGCGCCGCCTGCGCGAGGTCGCGGCTGCCGTGCAGGAACCGGCGGCCGAGCAGCAGGCAGACGACCAGTGAGACCGCCGTGCACGGAATACAGGCGAGCAGGATTTCCCGCAGTTCCGGATACGCGACCCGCTCCATAAAAGCGAGCGCGAACATGCTCGCCGCGATCCCCGCCACCGGAATGACGATGAGTACGACCATCATCACCACGAGCGAGGACCGGCGCAGCAGCCACAGGAAAGCGGAACCGATCAAGGCGACCGCGACCGAGCACCACAACGACACGAGGGCTATTTCGAGCAGAGGGTGCATCCGGGCCGATTTCCCGAGGTCTCGTGAGTTCGCTTGCGGTGAAGAACGGCGTGAACCGGCATCTGTACAATCTGTTTCCAGGCGCGGCCGAAGTATAGGCTACTCGGAGGTATGTGAGACCTGTGGCGTCCGATTCCGACCGTCAGCGTTTACAGTCCCCGCAGGACGCGGCCGCAGCCGAACCAGTTCGGACCCTGCGTGTCTTCCCGCCCGTCGACGCGGGCGACGGCGACCGGGCGCGGCTGAAACTGGTGGAGGACACCGGTTCCGCCGCCGGGATTCCCGTGCCAGGGTCCGAGTCCGCGCCGGAACCCGACTACGAGAAGGTCCCGCTCGAAGTCCTGTCCGGAACCGCCGCCCGTACCACCGCGGCGCCGGAGGGCACCGCGCCCGCCGCGGGCAAACGGTGCAAGCTGCCGTCGACCCCGGCGCTGATCGCGCTCGCCGGAGCCGCGGTGGTGCTGGTGTCCGTTCCGTTCCTGATCACCGGAATGTGGGACGACCCGAAGGCGGGCATGAGTAACGAGCCCGCCACCGAGGTGTCCGGTGTCCCGGTGCTGACCGGTGGGCCCGCGCCGGGTCCCGCGGGACGGCCGATGCCCGGAGCGCCCTCCACGCCGAACGCGCTGGGCGGCGCGCCCGCGTCCGGTAGGTCGGGCGATCCCGCTGGTGTGCCGGGAGCCGGTCGGCCGCACCTCCCGGCGCGGGCCGATGCCGTGTTCGCGGGGCCGGGCTGCGCCAACACCGCCCGGGTGTCGTACCAGAAGGTCGGTGAGTACGCGAAGGGCCGCGAGGGCTGGAACACCTACCAGGGCGGTTCCACCGAGGCGGGGTGTTCGGGCGTCTTCGACGCGGTGCCGATGGCGGGCAACGCCGACGGTTCCCCCGATCCCCAGACCTACACGAAGTGGCTCTTCGACGTTTCGGATGTCGTCACGGTCGGCCAGTGCACGGTCTCGGCGTACATCCCGAACGACACCAGCACCGATCACGTCGGCGCGGTGAAAGCGCACTATTCGGTCTTCCACTCGCTGACCTCGTCGGCCGACAACGTTGTCGGAGTGGCGGATGTCGATCAGACCGCCCATCTCGGGCAGTGGGTGAGCCTCGGCGGGCCGTTCAAGATCGACACCGGCAGGCTGTCGGTCAAGCTCAACAACAGCGGTCTCGACTGGAACACCGGCGACGGCAAGACTAACTACCGGCACATCGCGTCCGCCCAGCTGAAGGTGAGCTGCTCGCCGAGCTGAGCCTCATCCGGCCCGCCAGCCGCGACGGCGGGCGCGGGGGAGGACGACGGCACCGATCGCCACGAGCGCGATGATCGTACCCGCCACCGCGGCGACGATCCCGGCGAGCACCTCGGGCCCGCGTTCCGCGGGTGCGGGCATGCGTACGGCCGCGGGTGCCGCCGCGGACGTGGCGGCACCGGAAGGCAGTTCCGCGGTGACCGCCGCGGCCGGGTCGACGACGCCGTTGCCGAGCAACGGATCCGGTATGCCACCCGCCGGTGGGTAAGCGGTTTCTTTCAGGCGCCGCGCGGTTTCCGGGCCGGACAGCGCGGGCCGGTACGACCGGACGAGCGCGGCGGTGCCGGACACCATGGCCGCCGCGACGGCGTCGCCGCTCGCGGTGAACAGGCCAGGGCCGCCGGGGCCGGGGCCGGTGATGGCGGCGCCCGGCGCGGCGAGATCGACCCGGATTCCCGGGAGATCCGTCCGCATCGGCGCGCCCTGCGGGGTGAGCGCCGCGACCGAGACCACCCCGGGGTAGGCGGCGGGGTACGCGGCCACCGGTTTCCGCCCGGCGGCGACCGCTGCCGGTGCGACGATCACGGCGCCGGCCGCGACGGCTCCGGCGACCGCGTCGGCGAGTTCCGGCGAGGGCTCGACGACCGCCGCCGACACCTGGACGATCCGTGCGCCCGCCGCGAGTGCCGTGCGGATACCGGTCGCGAGCGAGGGGGCGGTGGTGCCGCCGGTCCGGTCGGTCACCGGCACCGAGAGCACGCGCGCGCCGGGCGCGATGCCGCTGAAGCCGCCGCCGGGACGGGGCGCGGCGGCGACGATGCCTGCCACGAACGTGCCGTGCCCGACGCAGTCCTTTCCGGCGCCTTGCACCTTGCCGGACAACGCGGGCGACGTCGCGTCCACACCGGTGTCGAGCACCGCGACGGTGACGCCGGAGCCGTCGGTGTGCGTCCAGGCTCGCTCCGGCCGTAGCCTCGCCTGCGCCCACGGCGGGTCATTGGTGTCCACTGTGGACGCGGTGCGGCAGGCCTGGTTCTCGTTCAGCGACTGGGTGATCGGCGGCATTTCCGGCGCGGCGGACGCCGGGGCCGCGCCCAGTACCAGCGTCACCGCCACACAGAGCACGGCCGTCCAACGGAGAGCAGATCGCACACCACGACGGTAGCCGTCCCGCGTCCACTGGGGACAGTCCCGGAAAAGGGTCTTCACCCCACCGGGACGGGCAGATCCTCGGCGCGGAGCAGGCGCAGGTCGTCGAGGGTGGGCGAATCCAGCCGGGTGATCCGCCCGGCCTGGCGGGTCATCGCCGATTCCAGGAGCTGACGCGCATAGCGGGCGTTGCCGAAGGAGCGGTCATGCGGCACCTGCTCGAAATGCGCGCGCAGTGCCGCCACCAGCTCCGGTCCGCAGTCGTAGCCGCTGGAGGCCGCGCTGCGCGTGACGATGTCGACCAGTTCGGCGGGTTCGTAGTCGGTGAAAACGACGGTGCGGGCGAACCTCGACGCCAGACCCACATTGGAGGCGAGGAACTCCCGCATTTCCTCGGTGTACCCCGCGACGATCACGACGACGTCGTCGCGGTGGTCCTCCATGAGCTTGACCAGCGTGTCGACCGCTTCCTGGCCGAAGTCGTTGCCGCCAAGGGAGGTCAGCGTGTAGGCCTCGTCGACGAACAGGACGCCGCCCAGCGCCCGCTCGAACGCCTCCTTGGTCAGCCGCGCGGTGTGCCCGACGTACTTGCCGACGATGTCGGCCCTGCTGACCTCGACCAGCTGCCCAGTCGGCAGCACCCCGAGTTCGGCGAGGAGTTCGCCGTAGAGCCGCGCGACGGTCGTCTTGCCGGTGCCCGGCGGTCCGGCGAACACCGCGTGATTGCCGATCGGCGGGGTCGGCAGGCCCGCGGAGGCGCGCTTTCTGTTCGCCTCCAATAGGTTCACCAGATCCTCGACGGTGTCCTTCACCGCGCCGAGCCCGATCATCTCGCGCAGCCGCGACAGTGCGGACGGCGGTTTCCGGTCGGGCGGCAACGCGGCGTTCTCGCTGATGTCGGAAGGCAACAGCAGGGAAAGGTCCTCCTGTCCGGCGTCCGGCCGCGCGGCCAGCCGCACCGCCTGCCGGTCGATCATCTCCTCGAACAGCTTGCGCGCGGCGCGGCCGTTGCCGAAATCCGGGCCGCGGTGCATGCTCCGGAAGTGCTCGCGCAGTGCGCCGCGCGTGTCGTCGGCCAGCCGGTAACTGTGCGCGGCACAGGTCCGCTCGACGATGGTGACCAGTTCGTCCACCGAGTAATTGCCGAATTCGACGGTGCGGTTGAACCGGGAGGCGAGACCGGGGTTGGAGGCGAGGAATCCGCGCATCTGCTCCGAGTACCCGGCCGCGATCACGACGACGTCGTCGCGATGGTCTTCCATGAGTTTCACCAGCGTGTCGACGGCCTCGCGGCCGAAATCGGGGCCATTGCCCGATTCCTGCGCGGTCAGCGTATACGCCTCGTCGATGAACAGCACGCCGCCGAGCGCCTTGGTGAACGCCTCGGTGGTCTTGATCGCGGTACCGCCGACGATGTGCGCGACCAGATCCGCCCGCGAGACCTCGACGAGATGCCCGCTGCGCAGTGCGCCGAGCGACGCGAGGATCGTGCCGTACAAGCGCGCGACGGTCGTCTTGCCAGTGCCCGGCGGGCCCGCGAAGATCAGGTGCCTGCTCATCGGCAGGCCGGGCAATCCCGCGCGCTGACGGCGTTTGGCCATCTGGTTCAGGTTGATCAGGGTCGTGACCTGGTGTTTGACGCCGTCCAGCCCGACGAGCGCGGTCAGTTCCTTGACCGGACCGAGGCTTTCCGTGTCGTCGTCCCCGGCCGCGCGGTTGTCCCGGCTTTCCAGGTTCTCCACCGAAAGCCGTTCGCTCGTGCCGGGATGTCCGACGCCGGCACCGCCGTTGCCCACGGCGACGCAGTCGGTGACCTCGACCGGCTCGGTGGTGTCGACGTGCAGGCCGTCGCGGGCGTTGCCGAGCAGTTCGCAGCCGGTGAGCGTGCTGCGTCCGCCGGGGCTGACGAGCACACCGTGTCCCTTGTTGTCCCGGACCTTGCTGTTCGACAGGGTCAGCTCGGCGTGCTCGGCGACGCTGACGCCGTCGCCGCCGCAGGCGCGGATCTCGCAGTCGCGCAGCAGCCCGGTGCCACCGGGTTCGATCACGACGGCGCCGCCGGGCAGGTCGTGGAGCATCGTGGTGCTCACACAGGGATCGGCGTCGTCGCCGATCCGGATGCCCGGCCCGGCGGTGCCGGTGATATCGGAGTCCTCCAGCCTGCCGTGCCCACCGGCGAAGAAGGCGGCACCATCGCCGCGTACGTCCTCAATGGACACTCGGCGCAGGAGCGGGTTGGCGCCCGCGCGGACGGTGATCGCGGTGCCCTCGACGTCGCGGATTTCCAGCTTGTCGAACTCCGCGACGCATTCGTCGGTGAGCTCGACGCCGTCCTGTGCGCAGTCGTACACGGTGAGATCGCGGAAAACCGGGCCGGCGAGTTCGCCGACGTGGACCGCCGCCCGCCCCGCCGAGAACACCCGCAGGTTTTCGTAGCTGCCGCGGGCCTTGTCCTTGACGAAGACGCCGTGTGCCTTGGCCCGGCCGATCTTGCAGTCCCGCACCACGGGATCCCCGCCGAGGACGACGATCCCGTGTTCGCGGGAGCCCACGAAGGAACAGTCCCGCAGGACGGGCCTGCCGCTCGTGTTCAGGTACGCGCCGATGGCGACGTCGGTGACGACGGTGCCGGTGACGGTCGTGGTGGTGCTCGCCTCGAGGGCGATGGCGGGCTTGTCGGTGCGGGAGATCTGGCAGTTCTCGACGAGGCCGGACGATTCGGCGTTCGCGCAGACGCCGTTGCCGCGGCTGTCCCGCATGACACAGCGCCGGATGACCGAGGCGGCGCGGTCGCTGAGCACCACCGCGGAACTGCCAAGATGCTCGAAAAGGCTGTCCTCGACGACACTTCCGGCCTCCGAAGTGTCCACGATGCCCGCACCGGCCGCATTGGACACTCGGCAGCCACGCATCGCGAGTGAGCCCGATTCCCTTGCCAGTACGGCGGTCCATGCCGAACCGACGACCTCGCAGTCGTCCATCGCCGCCTGTCCACGAGGAACGTCCACAGTGGGCAGTTCGGCGTCCTTGCCGCGGAGAACGAGCCCGGACAGCTGCACGGCTTCCGATGTCACGCGCACGACACTGCCGCGGACGGGAGCCAGCTCGACGCTGCGTGATCCCTCGGCCGCGGTGATGGTGACCACCTTGGTGATCACCAGGTTTTCCCGGTACCGCCCGGGATGGACCGAGATCACCGAACCGGGGCGGGCCGACTCCAGTGCGGCGGTGATGGTCCGGTAGCCCTCGGGTCCTTCCGGGCTGACCGACAGGACGGGCCGTGCCACGCTCCACTCTCCTCACGAGCTGACGGGTGCGCGTCCAGTTTGCCCGCCGTGTCAGGGAACCGGCAGTCCCACAAAGCGGCCCTGGCGTCCCTTCTTCTGGGACTGGCAGGGGGCGTGGGCGGGGAGTGGAATGGACGGGATGACGATGGGGTTCCGCGCCTTGCTGTCCACTGTGGCCGGACGTCGCGCGGCGCCGGGGTCCCGCCGCGCGCTGCGGGCGGAGATCGACCGCCTGCGGCGGGAAGTGGCGCGGTCGGGACGACGGCTGGCCGAGGCGGAGCGGGAACGCGCGGCGCTGCGCCAGGCACAGCGTGACCTGATCACGGGGCTCTCGCACGAACTGCGCACCCCGCTCGCGGCCATCCGCGCCGCCGCCGAGGCGTTGGACGACGGCGTCGCGGCCTCGCCGGAGAAATACACGGCGAGCGTCGTGCACCAGTCGCGGCGCCTGGACCGCGTGGCGGGTGACCTGTTCGAACTCGCGAAGGCGCAGAGCAGGGCGGGACGGGTGGACCGGACGGTGGTGCCGGTCGGCGAACTGCTCGATTCCGCCCTCGCCACGGCGCTTTCGTTCGCGCTGGAGCGCGGCGTGCGGTTGCGGCAGACCCGGCCGGAGCCCGAACTGACCGTCGCCGTCGACATCGCGGTGCTGACCAGGGCACTCACGAACGTGGTCCTGCACGCGGTCCGGCACACGTCGGCGGGCGGGCAGGTGACCGTGCTGGTGACCGGCACCGCGGGCGACGTCGAGATCGTCGTCGACGACGCCTGCGGTGGACTCCCCAGCGGCGAGCCCCTCGGCGCGGCCGAACCCGGCGAGGCCGCCCTGTCGGTCACGCGCGGCCTGGTCCGCCAGCACGGCGGCGACCTCCTGACCACCCACGCCCCCGGCGCCTGCCGCTTCACCCTCCGCCTCCCCGCCTGATCACGTGAGTTACGCGCCTGATCACGCGAGATCTCCCTCGGATCACGTGAGTTCGCCGCAACGTACCTGGCGACGTCCCGTGCGCGAACCGAGATCTCCCGTGATTGGCCGGAGATCTCGCGTGACGGGAGACGCAACTCGCGTGATTGGAAGCGTAACTCGGGTGGTCAGCCGAAGCGGTAGCCGACGCCCCAGACGGTGGTGAGGATGGTCGGGGTGGCGGGGTCGGTTTCGATCTTTTCGCGTAGCCGCCGGACGTAGACGCTCACCATCGCGGTGTCGCCGACCTGCCACTGCCAGACCTGTTGCATCAGTTCGTCCTTGCGCAGGGTTTGGCCGGCGTGGGTGAAGAAGAACTCCAGCAGGTCGAGTTCGCGGCTGGTGAAGCGCAGCGGGCGTCCCGCCTTGGTGACGTGCCGGGTCGCCGGATCGAAGGTGAGGTCTTCGACCCGCAGTTCCCGCGGGGCCGCGGCGACCGGCTGCGCGGCGGAACGCCGGAGCAGCGCCTGGGCGCGCAGGGCCAGTTCACGCGGGCTGAACGGCTTGGTGACGTAGTCGTCCGCGCCGAGTTCGAGGCCGTGGATGCGGTCATCCTCCTCACCGAGGGCGGTGACGAGGATGATCGGCACCGAGCTCATCTCCCGCAGTCGACGGCCCCCCGGGGTGGCGGGGGGCCACCCGCCCCAACCAACCACCAAACCCCCCGCCGG
Organism: Amycolatopsis sp. NPDC059027; assembly: GCF_042739735.1. Classification (NCBI taxonomy): domain Bacteria; kingdom Bacillati; phylum Actinomycetota; class Actinomycetes; order Pseudonocardiales; family Pseudonocardiaceae; genus Amycolatopsis; species Amycolatopsis sp. NPDC059027. Next base: position 149,179 of record NZ_JBHYIK010000001.1, read on the forward strand.
GGGGGACACCGGGGAACATTAACCCCCCCAGACACCCGCGCACGGCCC